>NZ_JBFOCW010000029.1:0-72703 GCF_040908005.1 Aeromonas sp. s1(2024)
CGTTCAATCTGAGCCATGATCAAACTCTTCAATTTAAGTTTGGTTGCTTCGAAAAGCGGCTCAATGAATTGCTGAATTAACTGCTGCAACTAAAAGTTGCTTTGGTCACTTCATCAGACATTGAAAATCAAAAATTGTTTTTTGATGCTCGATGCTGTGAGTGCCCACACAGATTGCTTGATTCAAATTGTTAAAGAGCGTCACGCTTATCGCGTTGAGGAGGCGCATCTTACGCTCCTCACTTCGAAAGTCAAGCGGTTGTTTTCGCTTTTCTTTCGGCGCCCACTTCCTAAGGAAGCTGGCTCATCAGGTTGGCGTGGTCCGCCGTGCTGGTAGGGGCGCATTATAGGGAGCCGCGCCGGGATGACAAGGGCTATTTTGCGAAAAATAGTCCTTTTTACCGATTTGTGGCTCGAACGCCTACTTATCAAACAAAAAGCCCTGCTTACGCAGGGCTCTGGCCGCTCTGAATGACGTCACTGTTACTTTTTTGACCAAAATTCACGGGCAAAGCCGCGCACCTTGTCCCAGTCGGTGAATTCCAGATCCTTGCTGGTATCCGTGCTGCCCCCGGTGATCTTCATGATCAACTGGATGATGCGGGTCTGCCACCAGTTGTAACGGGAGTACTGCAATGCCCCGGCAAACACCCCCAGAGTTTTGGGCTTCCAGGGAGAGAGGCGCAGAAACTTCTTCATGTAGGCGTTGGTCTGCGGCGTCTGCTTCTCGGGCTTGCGTGCCGTCAGGTTCACGCAGAAGAACGCCGCATTGGCTACTTCCAACTGTTCATGATGTGCGTGTATGAAGCTAAGCAGGCTGGGGTGGAAGTTACCATAGCGAATGGAAGCGCCAATCAACACCTTGGCATACTTGCTGAGGTTGCACATGGGCAGGGTGTGCAGGTCGTGCATCACCACTTCGCATCCTGATATTTCCTCCAGCATGACATCCACGATTTTCCGTGTTTGCCCGTCCCGGGAAGAATAAAGCACCAAAATCTTGTCCATACCAACCTCAACTACGCCAGAATGCAGGAGTAAACAGTACCAGAAGTGTGAAGATTTCCAATCGACCAAACAACATGGCCACGATTAATATCCACTGTGCAGTGGCCGAGATATTGCCGAAGTTGGCCGACACCTCCCCCAGACCCGGCCCCACGTTGGTGAATGCCGCAGCCACGGCGGAGAAGGCCGTCACTTCGTTCAGCCCCGTCATCAGCAGCAACAACATGAAGATGAAGAACAGGATGATGTAGGTGGCAAAGTAGCCCCAGACCGCTTCCACGATCCGTTCCGGTACGGCACGCCGCCCCAGCTTCAAGGTGTAGATGGCCCGCGGATGCACCAGCCGTTTGAGTTCACGCATCCCCTGCAGGAACAGGATCATGAAGCGCATCACCTTGATGCCTCCCCCGGTACTGCCGGCACAACAGCCGATGAAGGCGGAGAACATCAACAGCATGGGCAGAAAGGAGGGCCACTCCGCATAGCTGGTCGTGCTGTAGCCGGTGGTCGTGCCCAGCGACACCGCCTGGAACAGGCCATGGTTGAGCGCCTCCTGCCAGGTGGCGTAATGACCGTGGAACAGCAGAGAGACGAAACAGATCAGCACCAGCACGCACTGGATGCTCAGAAACACTTTGAGCTCGGAGTCCCGCAGATAGCTGCTCACGCGCACCGGCTTATGGGCAAACACCATGAAGTGAAGCGCGAAGTTGACGCTCGCCAGCAACAGGAACACCACTGTGATCAGGTTGATGGCCGGGCTGTCGAAGAAACCGATGCTGGCGTCGTGGGTCGAGAACCCCCCAACCGACAAGGTGGAGAAGGAGTGGCAGATGGCATCGAACAACGTCATCCCCGCCATCCAGTACGCGAGAGCGCAGAGGGAGGTCAGCAACAGATAGATGAACCAGAGCGCCTTGGCCGTCTCGGCGATGCGCGGGGTCACCTTGTTGTCCTTGACGGGCCCCGGGATCTCGGCGCGATAGAGCTGCATGCCCCCGATGCCGAGCAACGGCAGCACGGCCACCGCCAGCACGATGATCCCCATGCCACCGAGCCATTGCAGCAGCTGGCGGTAGAAGAGAAACGCCTTGGGCAGATTGTCCAGCCCGGTCAGCACCGTTGCGCCCGTGGTAGTCAGGCCGGAAAACGACTCGAAAAATGCCTCCGAGACCGACATGTTCGGCACGTCGCTGATGATGAAGGGGACGGCACCCACGCTCCCCAGCACCACCCAGAACAGCACCACGATGAGGAAGCCTTCCTTGGACCTGAGTTCCTTTTTCTGGTGGCGGTTGGGGAACCAGAGCAGGAGGCCGAGCAGGAGGGCTATGACGAAGGAGTTGACGAACTCAGTACCACCGCCATCACGATACCCAAAAGCGACCATCGCGGGCAGCAGCATGGTCGAGCTGAACAGGGCAACCAGCAGACCGACGATACGAATGATGCTCAGAATCTGCATTCCGGCTCCCTCTTCAAACTAAAAGAGCGATGGATTCTAGCCATCTAAGGGACGAAGGGATACCCGACCCTGGGTCCGGTCGGTCAATTCCTGTGCGATACGGGCCCAGAACGCAGACTCCCACGCTACCTGAAGGGTGACGCTGGCACCATAATCGGCCACCAGCAACTGCCCTTGATGGGCAGAGATGAGGGACTCCACGGCCCCCATGTCGGTGTAGTCACACTGGATCACGGAAGAGGTCAGCTGACGCTTGATACAGGTTTCAAGTTGCTTGAGTGCTGCCCCCACACCACCGCCATAGGCCTTAACCAGGCCACCGGTCCCCAGCAGCACTCCACCGTAATAGCGCACCACCACGGCGGCGACTTCACCCAGACCGGCCCCCATCAACTGGGCCAGCATGGGTTTTCCCGCTGTGCCCGAGGGTTCGCCATCATCACTGAAACCATAAACCTGGCTGTCTTGGGGGGCGCCGGCGACAAAAGCCCAGCAGTGATGCCGGGCTCCCGGGTGTTGCTGTTTGATCTCGTCGATCCAGGCCTTGGCAGCCTCGACGGTCGGAGTGTGGGCGATGTAGGTAATGAAGCGGCTCTTCTTGATCTCTTCGCTCACCTCCAACGGGGCTGCCGGTATGGGGTAATCCGTCGCCATCAGAGCCCTGCTTGTCTGGTCAGGTTCTCCACCCCGTTGGCATGCAGCACCACGTTGTCCTCGATGCGAATGCCACCATAGGGACGCAGCGCCTCCACCTTGTTCCAGTTGACCCGTTTGCCCTGCTCACCCTGGCGCAGCGGCTCCAGCAGGCTGTCGATGAAGTAGAGACCCGGCTCTATGGTGAACACCTGGCCCACTTCCATCACCCGGGTGCAGCGCAGATAAGGGAACTGCTCGGGGGCCGCCAGGTGGGTGCCGCGCTCATCCTGCATGAAGCCGCCGACATCGTGTACCTGCAGGCCGAGGAAGTGGCCGAGACCGTGGGGGAAGAAGACATTGGTCACCCCGGTGTGGATCATCTCGTCCACCGACATGTCTACCAGTTCGGTGGCTTGCAGCAGGCGCGCCAGCCTGTGGTGCATCTGCAGGTGCAGCTCGCTGTAGCGGCGGCCCGGCTTGATCTCGTCGACGATCTCCTGTTGCTGTGCATCCAGCGCTGCGATCAGATCGGCGAACTCACCGCGGCGCCAGGCCCAGGTCCGGGTAATGTCGGAGGCATAACCGTGCACGTCCACACCGGCATCGATGAGGAAGGAGTAACGCTCCGCATCCGGCACCCGCTGGGTGGAGAGATGGGTGTAGTGCAGGATGGCCGCATTGCGGTTGATGGCAACAATGTTGCCGTAGGGCGCCTCATTGGCCCCCTGTCCGACCGCCTTCATGTAGGCCAGGTTGATCTCGAACTCGCTCGCCCCCGCCATGAAGGAGTCCTTGGCCGCGATGTGGCCGCGCACGCCGATGCGGTTGGCATCGCGAAGACATTCCAGCTCATAGGGCGTCTTGTAGGCACGGTGGTAGTGCAGGTAGTTGAGGACCGCCTCCGGATTGGGCTGACCCAGTCCCAGCAGCTCGGCCACTTCCAGATGGCCGCCCAGATAGGCCCACTCCTGCTTGTTGGCCGGCAGGTGATCGGCAACCTGCTCCGGGCGAGTCAGGAAGCGAATGTCGAAGAAGTCGACCCAGAAGGCGTTGGGCAACTCCGCCACCTTGTGCCAGAAGTCCACCGGCCGGTAGAACAGCAGCACCGGCTTGCTCACGCCATCCACCAGCAACCAGCAGTGAGGGTTGTCCAGCACCGGCAGCCAGGCCTTGAACTGGGGATTCACCTTGAAGGGATAATCCTGGTCATCGAGGAAGATACGATGAGTCTGGCCGGAGTGGATAGCGAGACCGCCAAGACCCTGTTGTTGCAGGATGTCGCGGGTACGCTGCTGAAGGGTGTCGAGATGCTGGGCAAAAAGTTGGCTGTAACTGCTCATGGCGTCCTGCTCCGGGCGAATGTGACTTCAGCATAACATCAAGCGAATCAAGGCTCGAGCCACCCGGCTTTCGCTTCGTGAGGTAACGCATAGGTTACAGGCTTTTTGTTATGAGGATAAAACAGACAATTAACAAACAAAGAACAATTCAATACACTGCCCACAGACAGTAGATATCAGCCGTCAGGAACGACTCATGCAAAACCTTTGTCTGTGGACACCGGATCAGGACAGGAT
Source organism: Aeromonas sp. s1(2024) (assembly GCF_040908005.1). Taxonomy (NCBI): domain Bacteria; kingdom Pseudomonadati; phylum Pseudomonadota; class Gammaproteobacteria; order Aeromonadales; family Aeromonadaceae; genus Aeromonas; species Aeromonas sp. s1(2024). The sequence goes on from NZ_JBFOCW010000029.1 coordinate 4,686, forward strand.
GCAGCACTCCAACCTCCACCAGTTCATGGCCGAGGTCAATCACTTCCATGGTCTGCAACTGCGCAGCTATGCCGACCTGTATCAATGGTCGGTGGAGAAGACCACCCGCTTCTGGCCCCTGGTGTGGCAGCACTGCGGCGTCAAGGGCGAACTTGGCAACATTGTGGCGGAGAACCGCCAGGAGATGCAGCGCGCCCGCTGGTTCCCCGACAGCCAGCTCAACTTCGCCGAGAACCTGCTGCGCCGTCAGGATGAGAGCCCGGCCATTATCTCCCGCATTGAAGGGGCCCCAAGCCGGACCCTGAGCTGGCATCAGCTGGCAGATCAGGTCGCCCGCCTGGCCCAGTGGCTTCGCAGCCAGGGCATAGGCCGGGGTGATGTGGTCGCAGCCTACCTGCCCAATATCCCGGAAACCGTGGTGGCCATGCTGGCAACCACCAGCCTCGGCGCGATCTGGACCTCCACCAGCCCCGATTTTGGCGAGGCCAGCGTGGTGGAGCGCTTCGGCCAGACCCGTCCCAGGGTGCTGTTCGCGGTGGATGGCTACCGCTACGGCGGCAAGGCCATCGACATTCAGGACAAGGTGGCCAGCGTCGTCGGTCAGCTCGACAGCATAGAGCAGACGGTGCTGATCCCTCTGCTCGGCAACCCGCTGCAGCTTGGTCACGACTGGCAGCAACTGCTGGCAAGCCAGCATGATGCCCAGCTCGCCTTCGAGCCCATGGCCTTCAACGACCCGCTCTATATCCTCTACTCCTCCGGTACCACCGGCAAACCCAAGTGCATCGTGCACGGCATTGGCGGCACCCTGCTGCAACACCTGAAAGAGCACCAGTTGCACTGCGACATCAAGCCGGGGGAGCGCATCTTCTACTTCACCACCTGTGGCTGGATGATGTGGAACTGGCTGGTGAGCGCCCTCGCCTCCGGCGCCACTCTGGTGCTCTACGATGGTTCCCCCTTCTACCCGGATGGCAACGTGTTATGGGATCTCGCACGGGACGAAGAGGTCGCCCTGTTCGGCACCTCGGCCAAGTATCTCGATGCGCTGCACAAGCAGGGTTATGCCCCCATCAAGACCCACGACCTGCCTGCCTTGCGGCTGATCTGCAGCACCGGATCCGTGCTGTCGCCGGAGGGGTTTGACTACGTTTACCAGCAGATAAAGCAGGATGTGCAGCTCAGCTCCATCTCTGGCGGCACCGACATCTGCTCCTGCTTCGTCATCGGCAACCCCTTGAGCCCCGTCTATCGCGGCGAGAGCCAGGGGCGCGGCCTTGGTCTCGCGGTGCAGGTATTCAACGAGGCGGGCCAGCCGGTGCTGGGGGAAAAGGGCGAACTGGTCTGCACCAAGCCTTTCCCGGCCCAGCCCATCTACTTCTGGGGTGACGAGAACGGCGACAAATACCACGCCGCCTACTTCGAGCGGTTCGACAACATCTGGTGCCACGGGGACTGGATCGAGCTGACCCCGACCGGCGGCATTCTGTTCTACGGCCGCTCCGACGCGACCCTCAACCCGGGCGGCGTGCGCATCGGCACCAGCGAGATCTACCGCTATGTAGAGCAGCTGGACGAGGTGGAGGAGAGCATCGTCATCGGCCAGCAATGGAAACAGGACGAGCGAGTGGTGCTGTTCGTCAAGCTCAAGGCGGGCTGCAAGCTGGATGAGCCGCTACGCGAGCGGATCCGCCAGCAAATAAAGCAGCACTGCACCGCCCGTCATGTGCCTGCCCGCATCCTGCAGGTGGATGCCATCCCCCGCACCAAGTCCGGCAAGATAGTAGAGCTGGCGGTGCGGGAAGTGGTGCACAACCGCCCCGTCAACAATACCCACGCCCTCGCCGATCCCGAGGTCTTGAACCAGTATCGCAATCGGCCGGAACTGGCCAGTTGATACCACGCTCATCTCCATCGGAGGCGCCGCAAGGCGCCTCTTTTTGCCCGTTTTGTGATGAAGAGCTTTTACTCGACAACTGTTAAACAAATGTTTTAAATAGGTGTTGAAAATGTCTCCTTTTGGATCAATAGTGAGCCTCGCCCCCTGCTGGGGATAAAGGAGCACCATTCCCCACAGAGTGGGAACAAGGAGACACTCTCATGATCTACCAAGGCGAAACCCTGACGGTCAGCTACCTCGAAGACGGCATTGCCGAACTGAGGTTTGATGCCCCGGGTTCAGTCAACAAGCTGGATCGCGCTACCCTGCTCTCCCTGAGCGAAGCGATCGCCGCATTACAGCAACAAGCCGATTTGAAGGGTCTGATCCTCACCTCCGGCAAAGACGCTTTCATCGTCGGCGCCGACATCACCGAATTCCTGGAACTGTTCGATCTGCCGCAGGAAGATCTGCTCGGCTGGCTGAAGAAGGCCAACGACATCTTCAGCGCCATCGAAGATCTGCCCGTGCCCACCCTCTCCGCCATCAAGGGCCATGCTCTGGGCGGCGGCTGCGAGACCATCCTCTCCACTGACTTCCGTCTGGCCGACACCAGCGCCAAAATCGGCTTACCCGAGACCAAGCTCGGCATCATGCCGGGCTTTGGCGGCACTGTCCGTCTGCCGCGGGTGATCGGTGCCGACAACGCGCTGGAGTGGATCACCACCGGCAAGGATTACCGTGCCGATGACGCCCTCAAGGTGGGCGCCATCGACGCCGTGGTCGCCCCGGACGCGCTGCACTGCGCCGCCGTGCAGATGATCAAGGACGCGGTCAACGGCAAGCTGGACTGGCAGGGCCGCCGCGCCGCCAAGAAGGCCCCGCTGCGCCTCTCCAAACTGGAAGCCATGATGAGCTTCACCACCGCCGCCGGCATGGTTGCCGCCGTGGCGGGCAAACACTATCCGGCCCCCATGGCCGCCGTGAAGACGGTGGAAGCCGCCGCCGGCATGGGCCGTGACGAGGCGCTGGCCGCCGAGGCCGCCACCTTCATCAAACTGGCGAAAACCGACGTGGCCAAGGCGCTGGTCGGTATCTTCCTCAACGATCAGCACATCAAGGCGCTGGCCAAGAAGGCCGCCAAGCAGGCAAACAAGGCCACCGGCCATGCCGCCGTGCTGGGTGCCGGCATCATGGGGGGCGGCATCGCCTACCAGTCTGCCAGCAAGGGCATCCCGGCGGTGATGAAGGACATCAACGAGAAGGCGCTGGCACTTGGCATGAATGAGGCCACCAAGCTGCTCAACGGCCAGCTCGAGCGCGGCCGCATCGACGGCATCAAGATGGGCCAGGTGCTCTCCGCCATCACGCCGACCCTCAGCTATGACAACGTCAAGCATGTGGACGTGGTGGTCGAAGCTGTGGTCGAGAACCCGAAAGTGAAGGCCGCCGTGCTGGGCGAAGTGGAAGGGATCATCGGCGAAGACGCCGTGCTCGCCAGCAACACCTCCACCATCCCCATCTCCCTGCTGGCCAAGGGACTGAAGCGCCCCGAGAATTTCTGCGGCATGCACTTCTTCAACCCGGTGCACCGCATGCCGCTGGTGGAGATCATCCGCGGCGAGCAAACTTCCGATGAAACCATCAACCGCGTGGTGGCCTACGCCGCCGCCATGGGCAAGTCCCCGGTCGTGGTCAACGACTGCCCCGGCTTCTTCGTGAACCGCGTGCTGTTCCCCTACTTCTTCGGCTTCAACAAGCTGGTCGCCGATGGCGCCGACTTCGCCGCCGTCGACAAGGTGATGGAGAAGGAGTTTGGCTGGCCCATGGGCCCCGCCTACCTGCTGGACGTGGTCGGCATCGACACCGGCCACCACGCCGGTGACGTGATGGCGCAGGGTTTCCCGGCACGCATGAGCAAGGAAGGCCGCACCGCCATCGACGTAATGTATGACGCCAGCCGCTTCGGCCAGAAGAACGGCAAGGGTTTCTACGCCTACGAGCAGGACAAGAAGGGCAAGCCGAAGAAGGTGGCCGACGCCGCCAGCTACGAGCTGCTGGCCCCCATCGCCAAGCCGAAGCAGGACTTTGACAAGGAAGCCATCATCGCCCGCATGATGATCCCGATGATCAACGAGGTGGTGCTCTGCCTGGAAGAGGGCATTGTCGCCACACCAGCCGAAGCCGACATCGCGCTGGTCTACGGCCTGGGCTTCCCTCCCTTCCGCGGCGGCGTGTTCCGCTATCTGGACACTATCGGTCTGGATCGCTACGTGGCCATGGCCGACCAGTATGCCGACTTGGGCCCGCTCTACCGCGTCAGCGACCGCTTGCGTGAGATGGCCGCCCAGGGCAACACCTTCTACTGATTGCGGAAAGGAGATCCATTCATGAAAGACGTAGTCATTGTCGACTGTATCCGGACCCCCATGGGCCGGTCCAAGGGCGGCGCCTTCCGCAACGTGCGTGCAGAAGACTTGTCCGCGCACCTGATGAAATCCATCCTGCTGCGCAACCCCAACCTCGACCCGAACGAGATCGAGGATATCTACTGGGGCTGCGTGCAGCAGACCCTGGAACAGGGCTTCAACATTGCCCGCAACGCCGCCTTGCTGGCCGGCATTCCCAAGCAGGTGGGGGCGGTCACCGTCAACCGCCTGTGCGGCTCCTCCATGCAGGCGCTGCACGATGCCTCTCGCGCCATTCAGGTAGGTGATGGGGATATCTTCATCATCGGCGGCGTCGAGCACATGGGCCACGTGCCCATGAGCCACGGGGTGGACTTCCACCCCGGCATGGCCAAGTCGGTGGCGAAAGCCTCCGGCATGATGGGGCTGACCGCCGAGATGCTCGGCAAGCTGCACGGCATCAGCCGATCGCAGCAGGACGAGTTTGCCGCCCGCTCCCACCGCCGTGCCCACGCCGCCACCGTGGAAGGGCGTTTTGCCAAGGAGATCGTCGGGCTGGAAGGGCACGACGCCAGCGGCGCCCGCTTCTTCTACGACTATGACGAGGTGATCCGCCCCGAGACCACGGTCGATACGCTGAGCCAGCTGCGCCCGGTGTTCGACCCGGTCAACGGTACCGTCACCGCCGGCACCTCCTCGGCCCTGTCCGATGGCGCCGCCGCCATGCTGGTGATGAGTGCGGATCGCGCCAAGGCCCTCGGCCTCACGCCCCGCGCCAGGGTGCGCGCCATGGCCATCGCCGGCTGTGACGCCGCCATCATGGGTTACGGCCCGGTGCCGGCCACCCAGAAAGCGCTCAAGCGGGCCGGTCTGACCGTCGGCGACATCGACCTGTTCGAGCTGAACGAGGCGTTTGCCGCCCAGTCCCTCCCCTGCGTGAAGGATCTGGGTCTGCAAGACCTGGTGGACGAGAAGGTGAACCTCAACGGTGGCGCCATCGCCCTGGGTCACCCGCTCGGCTGCTCCGGTGCCCGCATCTCCACCACCCTGATCAACCTGATGGAAGAGAAGGACGCCACCCTAGGAGTCGCCACCATGTGCATCGGCCTGGGTCAGGGCATCGCCACCGTGTTCGAACGGGTGTAAGTGAATCGCCCCTGACTGCTCACCGGTCAGGGACGCCGCCTCGGGGCGGCAACAACAGACAGAAGGCGGCCCTGCTTCCCGGCACAGCGGCCCCATCACGAATACCGGGTCGGCTGTCGAGTCTGTGGAACGCGCCACACGGGGTGCGCTCCTGCCGTCGGAATCTGCGTGTTGGCCGGCCCGTTTGGGTCGGCCTTTTTTATTCTTTTCCCGCGATCGGGGCCAATCCTGAGGCTATATTGCCCATAACTTCACATTAGAGGGGGGGCTTGCTTGCTTTTTACTCCCCCGACAGGTTCAATCTGCACAAAAAAATGGGTGGATGCACATACATATGTCAACGAGCAAACAACTGCTTATCGTCGACGACGATCGGGAGATCCGCGAGCTGCTCAACGAGTACCTGACCCGGGCCGGTTTCGAGGTACTGACCGCGGCTGAAGGGAACGAGATGCGCCAACAACTGGCCCAGCACAGCCCGGACCTCATCATTCTGGACATCATGATGCCCGGCGACGACGGCTTTACCCTCTGCCAGCAGATCCGCCGCGACTCCCAGGTACCCATCATCATGCTCACCGCCGCCTCCGACGAGGCTGACCGGGTGATCGGTCTGGAACTTGGCGCCGACGACTACATCGCCAAGCCGTTCAGCCCGCGCGAACTGCAGGCCCGCATCAAGGCGCTGCTGCGCCGCGCCGAATTCCGCCAGCCGGAGAAAGAGAAGGAACCGAGCCGTCGGCTGCGCTTCGCCGAGTGGACCCTGGACACCCTGAGCCACCAGCTGACCCACGAAGATGGCAGCCTGCTGGATCTCTCCGGCAGTGATGCCCTGCTGCTCGGCATGTTCCTGCAGCAGCCCGGCGTGGTGCTGGACCGGGATACCATCTCGGACGCCACCCGCGGTCGCGAGAGCCTGCCCATGGAGCGCGGCATCGATGTGCAGATCAGCCGCCTGCGCCAGAAGCTGGGTGACAACGGCAAGAGCCCGCGCATCATCAAGACCATTCGCGGCAGCGGCTACATGCTGATCGCCGAAGTCCACGAGATCCCGTAACAGACAGACGCTGCGGCGAGGCCTTGAACGGGCAGAAGAGAGACCCATCACGGGGCAACGGCAAGGCACAGAGGTAAGCACCCCATGCTGATCGACAAGAGACACACGCTGCCATGACGGGGCAGAAGTTCTGGCGGGCCCTGGTGCCCCGCTCCCTGCTGTCGCGGATGCTGCTGCTGTTGCTGCTCGCCATCCTGCTCTCCCAGACCATCCTCACCGGCATCTGGATGCAGCAGATCCAGAAGCGGGAGCTGGAGGGCATGCTCAGCACCACCCGCAACCTGGCGCTGTCGGCGGCTTCCACCGTCAACTTCTTCAAGTCCCTGCCCCTGCAATACCGCCACATTGCCCTGGATCAGCTGCGCAACATGGGGGGCAGCCGCTTCTTCGTCTCCTTGAACGAGGAAGAGATCCACATCAGCGCCATCCCCGACAGCGAGCGCAAGACGCTGGTGCTCAAAGAGGTGCAGGAGGTGCTCAGCCGCAAGCTCTCCGACGCCATGGCGATCAAGGTGGACTTCTCCCGCCCCGAGGAGCTGCACGTCTTCAACAACGACACCCTGCTGGCGGATCTTCCCTCCTCCTGGGCCCGCTACACCCTGTCCCTGGAGCCCATCAATCCGCCGGTGCTGGTGACCCAGATCGAGATAGAACCGGGGGAGTGGCTCTATCTGGCGGCCCTGCTGCCCGCCCCCTACATGACGCTGGATGACACCGTGATGCCAAGCAACCAGGTGCGTTTCATCGCCCTGATGACGGTCTTCCTCTGCTTCTTCACCTTCATGCTGGTGCGCTGGCAGACCCGCCCCCTGCGTCGCCTCGCCAAGGCAGCGGTCAACCTCGGCAAGGACATCGACCAGCCGTCCCTCAAGGAGGAGGGTGCCTCCGAAATCGTGGCGGCGACCCGCGCCTTCAACATCATGCAGCAGCGCATTCGCCGCTTCATCGACGATCGGGAGCGCCTCTTCAGCTCCATCTCCCACGACCTCAAGACCCCCATCACCCGGCTGCGACTGCGGGTCGAACTGCTGGACGACGAGGTGCAGATCGCCAAGTTCAACAAGGACCTGGACGAGCTGGAGCTGATGGTCAAAGGGGCGCTGCAGACGGTCAAAGAGACGGACATTCACGAGAACCTCGAGCAGATCGACGTCAACGCCCTGCTGGAGCAGATGGCGGAGGCCATGAACCTGCACGAGGATCTGCTCACCATCGAGGGCCACTGCAAGTGGCCCTATCGCGGCAAGCTGCTGGCCCTCAAGCGCTGCATCGGCAACCTGGTGGACAACGGCATCAAGTACGGCCAGAAGGTGCGCATCATCATCATGGATGACGAGGAGATGCTGATCCTCTTCATCATGGACGAGGGGCCCGGTCTGCCGGACGATCAGTTCGAGCGCATCTTCGAGCCCTACTACCGCCTCAGCACCGATGCCGCCGGCACCGGGCTGGGCCTTGGCATCGCCCGCAACATAGCCCACGCCCACGGCGGCGACCTGGTGCTGGAAAATCGCCCCCAGGGCGGCCTGCAGGCCACCCTCTCCCTACCAAGGCAGTAATGTATGAAGTGGTTGTCTTTTTCTGTCATCGCCCTGCTCTCCCTGCCCGTCTGCGCCTCCCAGGTGGAGGTATTGCACTGGTGGACCTCCGGCGGCGAGGCCAGGGCCGTGGAAGTGCTCAAGTCCGAGTGGGCCGAACAGGGCAACCAGTGGAACGACTTCGCAGTACAGGGGGGGGGCGGCAAGAGCGCCATGACGGTGCTCAAGAGCCGGGCCCTGGCGGCAAACCCGCCGGAGGCGGCCCACCTCAAGGGGTTCGAGCTGCACGAGTGGGGCAGCCTGGGCTTTCTGCGCGATCTCACCCCCATGGCCGAGCACCTCGGCTGGTACCCTCAGCTGCCCCCCATGGTGCGCGACACACTCAGCCAGAACGGCGCCCTGATGGCGGTCCCCACCGGCATCCACCGGGTCAACTGGCTGTGGCTCAACCGCAAGGTATTCGAGCGACAGGGGCTCAAGCCCCCCACCGACTGGGCTCAGTTCGTGGCGGTGGCGGACAAGCTCAAGGAGCAGGGCATCACCCCCCTCGCCATCGGTAACGAACCCTGGCAGATCGCGGTGCTGTTCGAAACGGTGGCCCTCGGCGAAGGGGGCAAGACCTTCTATCGCAAGGCCTTCCTCGAACAGGACAGCGCCACCCTGACCGGCCCCGACATGGTGCGGGTGCTGACTCGCTTTCAGCAATTGCGCGCCTATGTGCCCGAGAAATACGCCGGCCTGAAATGGCACCAGGCCACCAACCTGCTGGAGAGCGGCGGCGCCGCCATGCAGGTGATGGGGGACTGGGTGAAGGGAGAGTTGAGCGCTGGCAACTACCGCCCCGGCGAGGATATCGAGTGCCTGCCAAGCCCGGGCAGCCAGGGGCTGTTCAGCTACAACCTCGACTCTATCGCCATGTTCAAGCAGCGGGATCCCGCCCAGTTGCAGGCCCAGGGCGAGCTGGCCAGGCTGTTGATGACACCGCGCTTTCAGGAGGAGTTCAACCGGGTGAAGGGCTCCATCCCGGCACTCATCAAGCCGGACATGAGCAAGTTCGATCGCTGCGCCATCCGCTCCTATCAGGACTTCCTCCACGCCGAGCAACAGGATAACCTGCTGCCCAGCATGGCGGAGGGGATGGCGGTGCCCACCAACATGCGCCAGGGGATCATGGATGTGCTGAGCAGCTTCTTCAACGACGCCAGGGCCAACCCCGAGCAGACGGCACAGCAGCTGGAGCGCGCCATGCGCTCGACCCGTTCAGGCGCGGAGCAGAAATGACAAAGGCGGACATCGTCCGCCTTTGAGTGCCGAGAGCCAGGCTCTCAGGAGGGATCGTTCTCGTCCTCATCCTCGTCGTAGTAGTCACTGAGCTCGATCCAGAGCCCCAGCCCTATCATCACCATGGAGCCGAACCAGGTACCGGTATTACCGATCGGGCTGCCCAGCACTATCATGGCGAACGACAAGAACCCCATGCCTGCGTAGGCTTGCAATCTGCCGTAGGAGACCTGCATATTCACACCTCCTTGTTGAATATGGTTCAATTTTTATATTACTCATCGAGCGAAGCCTGGGTAGAGCCGGTTCACATTTTGGTAGCATATGCTGCATAACCGCCCCGTGGTTTGATTATTTTTTCGCCGTGAGTATCATTGCTGGCCGAATTGGTTGAAGGTTGATTATTGATGAGTGCTTTATTCTGCGACGCAACGCACGAGTTGGACGCAATCGGGCTTCGTTGCCCCGAACCCGTGACGATGGCGCGCAAGAAGGTGCGGCTGAAGGTTGATTATTGATGAGTGCTTTATTCTGCGACGCAACACACGAGTTGGACGCAATCGGGCTTCGTTGCCCCGAACCCGTGACGATAGCGCGCAAGAAGGTGCGGCTGAAGGTTGATTATTCATGAGTACTGAATTCTGCAATGCGACCCACGAGCTGGACGCAATCGGGCTTCGTTGCCCCGAACCCGTGATGACGATGGCGCGCAAGATGGTGCGGCTGAAGGTTGATTATTCATGAGTACTGAATTTTGCAATGCGACCCACGAGCTGGACGCAATCGGGCTTCGTTGCCCCGAACCCGTGATGATGGTTCGCAAGAAAGTGCGGCTGATGGCGGATGGGGAGACCCTGCTGGTCAGCGCCGACGACCCCTCCACCACCCGCGACATTCCCAGCTTCTGCCGCTTCATGGACCACACCCTGGTCGCCAGCGAGACAGAGCAGGCCCCCTATCGCTATCTGATCCGCAAGGGTCAATAACCCCGTACCGGAGCAAACATGACAACCATTACCCGTATCGGGACCACCCAGCGCTGGTCTGATGTGGTCATCCACAACGGCACCCTCTACGTGGTGGAAGTGCCCGCCACCGACACCGCCGACATCCACCAGCAGACCCGTGAAGTGCTGGAAAGCCTGCAGCGTCTGCTGGAAGCCAACGGTTCCGGCGTCGACAGGATCCTGATGGCCAACATCTATCTCAAGGACATTGAAGACATCGCCGCCTTCAACGCGCTGTGGGATGCCTGGATCCCGGCAGGCACAGCCCCGGTCCGCGCCTGCGTACAGGCCCGTCTGGCCCACGAAGGCTACAGGGTGGAAGTACAGCTCACTGCCGCTGTCTAAACGAAGCGGGATGCCTGGCTCCCCTGATGCAGACACCGCCCCCGTGCGCGCCTGTGTACAGGCCCGTCTGGCCCACGAAGGCTACAGGGTAGAAGTGCAGCTGACTGCGGCGGTCTAAACAAAGCGGGATGCCTGGCTCCCCTGATGCAGACACCGCCCCCGTTCGTGCCTGCGTGCAGGCCCGTCTCGCCCACGAAGGCTACAAGGTGGAAGTGCAGCTGACTGCGGCTGTCTAAACAAAGCTGGATGCCTGGCTCCCCTGATGCAGACACCGCCCCCGTGCGCGCCTGTGTACAGGCCCGTCTCGCCCACGAAGGCTACAAGGTGGAAGTGCAGCTGACTGCGGCTGTCTAAGAGGCGGTTATCCCCTCATCCCCGACCCTTCTCCCGCAAGGGGAGAAGGGAGCAAAGAACAAGGCGCCACTGCCCACAACGCCGAATAACAAAAGGCCCCGCCATCGCTGGCGGGGCCTTTTTCATGGCATCGAACCGGACCGCTTAGGCGGTCGGGGTCAGGGTGATGGTCACCCGACGGTTCTGGGCCTTGCCTTCGGCGGTGCTGTTGCTGGCCACCGGCTGATCCGGGCCCACACCACTGATGGCGATGCGGCTGCCGGACACGCCCTGGCCGATCAGCTGGGCGGCAACGGCATCGGCGCGATCCCGGGAGAGCTTCATGTTCAGCTCGCGGGAGCCGGTGCTGTCGGTGTGACCGACCACGTTCAGACGGGTCTTGTCGAACTCGGCAACCACCAGGGCCACGCCGGACAGGGTGTTGGCACCGGCGGCTTTCAGCTGGGCGCTGGAGCTGTCGAAGGTGACGTTGTTCGGCATGTTGAGGATCAGCTGATCACCGTTGCGGGTCACGCTGACGCCGGTGCCTTGCAGCTTCTCGCGCAGCTTGGCTTCCTGCACATCCATGTAGTAACCGATACCACCACCCAGGGCCGCACCGGCGGCGACGCCAGTCAGGATGCCCTTTTTGCGGTCGCCCTTGCTGGAGGAGAGCGCCCCCACGGCTGCGCCGGTCGCCGCACCCGCCAACGCGCCCCAGGCGCCCTTGGAGGTCTGGGATTCACCGGTATAGGGGTTGGTGGTACAGCCAGTGATGGCGACGGTCAGGGCAAGTGCAGGAACCAGTTTCTTGAAATGCATGAAAAAACCTCTGAAAAAGAACGACTCTAGCCGATAGCCGCGCATTCTAACCCAGAGAGGCGCCAGAGTGTGACGCGCGCATTGCGAAGATGGGCAGGGGGCAAAACGCCCCCTGCCCCTTGCGACTTACCCGGTGCAGGCCATCTTCGGACGGGCCCGCATCAATATTTGATATCCCGGGCCTTGTCTCGCCCCTCCTGCTTGTTGTCACGATGCTCCTGGCGGCAGTCGGCATTGCCCACCACCCCCTCACGACACGCCTGTTTCGCGTCACGGGACTCCTGACGGGTATCCTGACGCACATCGCGGGCGTCACGGCGCTCCTGGGCCTGCTTGGTGGCCTGTGCAGGCAGGGCGGCCAGCAAGGCGGTGGCGGCAAGCAGCGCCAATACGGACTTCTTCATGATGGCTCCTTCGCCAGACAACCTGAACCGGTCCGGCGTCTTTCAATGATAGGGGAGGGGCAGGATCCCGGTAGCGCCAACTCGGCCCTCGGGGGCGTCGTCTGTGCAGCCTCGGACCTTCTTGCACAGGGCCGGCTTCCCCTCGTGTTTACCCTGACGAGCGACGTCATCCCCAGGGTGCAGCCGATCAGGCCGGGGAAGAGAGGGCAAACGGCGCTCAGTGACACGGGACTCCCTCGTGATGGCGCTCCCGATGGTGAACCCGTGTGACTGTATCCCGGCTGTACCAAGGGGCGAAAAGGCTCCCGGCCCGGCGCAACGGAACATGCTCCCGGGGTCTGGAGTGGTTGCCCCCCAGATGCGGGTTGTCTCATTAGAGCCCATGGCCCCAGAGTGGGTGACATTTCTCACGGAGCCATGACCATGTCGTCCCTTTCCCGCCCCGCGCTGCTCATCATCGACATCCAGGTGGGCCTCCTTCACGGCCCGGAAGCCCCCCATGCCGGGGCCGAGACCCTGGCCAACATCAATCGCTTGGGCCAAGCGGCCCGCAGTGCCGCTCTCCCCGTGCTGGCGGTGCGCCACACGGGCTCAGCCGGCAGCCCCATCGCCGCTGGCAGTCCGTTCTGGCAGCTTGCGCCTGAGCTGGTCGTCGGCGAGGCCGATCGGGTGTTCGACAAGCAGCGCCCCAGCGCTTTCCATGGCACCGGCCTCGATGGCTGGCTGAAAGAGGACGGCGTGCAGACCCTGATCATCACCGGCATGAAGACCCAGTACTGCATCGACACCACCTGCCGGGCGGCGGCAGATCTCGGCTACACCGTGGTGTTGGTGAGCGATGCCCATACCTGCATGGACACGCCGCAACTGACCGCCCCCCAGATCATCGCCCATCACAACGCCACCCTGGCCGGCCCCTTCGTGCGGCTGATGAGCAGCGACGAGGTGTGCGAGGTGCTCGGCCGCCCCCTTGAGCCCTGCTGATTCAGAGCAAAAAAGAAGGGAGGCTTGAGCCTCCCTTCTTCGTGCATTTCCCCTTCACGTCGCCGCTGCTTGCTGGCACTCGGCGTGGCAAGGGCAGGTCACCAGATGATCGTTCACCATGCCCACCGCCTGCATGAAGGCGTAGCAGATGGTGCTGCCGACGAAGGTGAAGCCGCGCTTCTTGAGGGCCTTGGACATGGCATCCGACTCTGGTGAGGTCGCCGGAATGTCGCCGTTGCCCTGACGCTGGTTGACGATGGGGGCGCCGCCCACGAAGCCCCACAGATAATCGACGAAGTCGATGCCTTCCGCCTCCAGCGCCAGATAGGCGCGGGCATTTTTGATGATCGATTGCACCTTGAGCCGGTTGCGGATGATGCCGGTATCCTGCATCAGCCGTTCCACATCCTGCTCGTCGAACTGCACGATGCGCACCGGATCAAAATCCGCATAGGCGCGATGGTAGCTCTCGGTGCGCTTGAGGATGGTGATCCACGACAGCCCCGCCTGTTGACCATCGAGGCAGAGCTTGGCAAACAACTCGCGGGCGTCATACACCGGCCTGCCCCACTGCTTGTCATGGTATTCGATGTATTCCGGGTCTCTGGTCACCCAGGCGCAGCGCAGTTCCATTTCCTCTCCCCTGTTTTTCATCGGCCATCGGCAGGCCGCTTGCGTCGGCGACATCATAGGGCAAGCGGCAACATAGCCCCACTAATCCCCTGTAATTTCGCCTATTATCCGACCATGCCAGACGGTATACTCCCTCGGTTCACATTCAGCAAATCTTGCTCTGATTTCATTTCGCGCGAAAAACACTATGCAAAAATTCGATGTCAAAACCTTTCAGGGCCTGATCCTGCAGTTGCAGGACTATTGGTCCCGCCAGGGCTGTACCATCATTCAGCCGCTGGATATGGAAGTGGGTGCCGGTACCTCCCACCCCATGACCTGCCTGCGCGCCCTGGGCCCGGAGCCCATCGCCTGCGCCTACGTACAACCGTCCCGCCGTCCGACTGACGGCCGCTACGGTGAGAACCCGAACCGCCTGCAGCACTACTACCAGTTCCAGGTGATCATCAAGCCCTCCCCAGACAACATTCAGGAACTCTATCTGGGCTCCCTGAAAGAGTTAGGTCTGGATCCCGAGATCCACGACATCCGCTTCGTGGAAGACAACTGGGAAAACCCGACGCTGGGTGCCTGGGGCCTGGGTTGGGAAGTGTGGCTGAACGGCATGGAAGTGACCCAGTTCACCTACTTCCAGCAGGTTGGCGGCCTCGAGTGCAAGCCGGTCACCGGCGAGATCACCTACGGTCTCGAGCGTCTGGCCATGTACATCCAGGGTGTGGACAGCGTCTACGACCTGGTCTGGTCTGACGGCCCGCTGGGCAAGACCACCTACGGCGACGTGTTCCACCAGAACGAAGTGGAGCAATCCACCTACAACTTCGAACACGCCGACGTGGAGTTCCTGTTCCACTGCTTCGAGCAGTACGAGAAGGAAGCCCAGAATCTGCTGGCACTGGAAAAACCGCTGCCGCTGCCTGCCTACGAGCGCATCCTCAAGGCCGCTCACTCCTTCAACCTGCTGGATGCCCGCAAGGCCATCTCGGTCACCGAGCGTCAGCGCTACATCCTGCGCATTCGCACCCTGACCAAGGCCGTGGCAGAGGCATACTACGCCTCCCGCGAAGCGCTGGGTTTCCCCATGTGTCAGCGCACAGAGAACAAGCAAGGTTAAGGAACGGACATGGCACAACATACATTTCTGGTAGAGATCGGTACTGCTGAGCTGCCGCCCAAAGCCCTGCGCTCCCTGGCCGAAGCCTTTGCCGACAACTTCAAAGCCGAACTGACCAAGGCCGATCTGGCCTTCGGCGACGTCGAGTGGTTTGCTTCACCGCGCCGTCTGGCGCTGAAGGTAAGCGAGCTGGCTGGCGAACAGCCGAGCAAGAGCGTCGAGAAGCGCGGCCCGGCCGTCTCCCAGGCGTTCGATGCCGAAGGCAAGCCGACCAAGGCTGCCGAAGGCTGGGCCCGTGGCAACGGCATCACCGTTGAGCAGGCCGAGCGTCTGGTCACCGACAAGGGCGAGTGGCTGGTTCACACCGCCAAGGTCGAAGGCCGTCCGGCCGTCGATCTGCTGGGCGAACTGGTTAGCCAGGCACTGGCCAAACTGCCGATCCCGAAGATGATGCGCTGGGGCGACAAGACCATCCAGTTCGTGCGTCCGGTCTTCACCGTGACCCTGCTGCTGGATGGGGATCTGGTTCCCGCTCACATTCTGGGTATCGACTCTGCCCGCACCATCCGCGGCCACCGCTTTATGGGCGAGAGCGAGTTCACCATCGACAACGCCAGCCAGTACCCGCAGATCCTGCAGGAGCGCGGCATGGTGATTGCCGACTTTATGGCGCGCAAGGCCAAGATCAAGGCTGACGCCGAAGCGGCCGCTGCCGCCTTCGGTGGCGTAGCCGATCTGGATGACGCCCTGCTGGAAGAAGTCACCGCACTGGTCGAGTGGCCGGTGGTGCTGACCGCCAACTTCGAAGAGAAGTTCCTGGCCGTTCCGGCTGAAGCGCTGGTTCACACCATGAAGGGTGACCAGAAGTACTTCCCGGTCTACGACAAGAACGGCAAGCTGCTGCCGAAGTTCATCTTCGTCACCAACATCGAGTCCAAAGACCCGAGCCAGATCATCAGCGGCAACGAGAAGGTGGTTCGCCCCCGTCTCTCTGACGCCGAGTTCTTCTTCAAGACCGACCTCAAGCAGACCCTGGCCTCCCGCCTGCCGCGCCTTGAAACCGTGCTGTTCCAGCAACAGCTGGGCACCGTCAAGGCCAAGGTCGAGCGCATCGAGACCGTCGCCGGCTTTATCGCCGAGCGTATCGGCGCCGATGTGGCTCAGGCCAAGCGTGCCGGTCTGCTCTCCAAGTGTGATCTGATGACCAACATGGTCGGCGAGTTCACCGACACCCAGGGTGTCATGGGGATGCACTACGCCCGTCACGATGGCGAAGACGAAGCGGTTGCAGTGGCCCTCAACGAGCAGTACATGCCGCGCTTTGCCGGCGATGCCCTGCCGTCCGGTCTGGTTGCCTGCGCCGTCGCGCTGGCCGACAAGTTCGACACCCTGGCCGGTATCTTCGGCATCGGCATGCTGCCCAAGGGTGACAAGGACCCGTTCGCCCTGCGTCGCGCCGCTCTCGGCATTATCCGCATTATTGTGGAGAAAGAGCTCAAACTAGACCTGCATGAAGTGATCTCTAAAGCGCTATCACTTTATGACGGAAAAGTTGAGCAGTGTGCAGACCAAATTCAGACCTTTATTCTTGAACGCTTGCGCCCTTGGTACCAAGGACAGGGGTTCAGCCCTGATGTAATTCAAGCTGTTCTGGCTGGCAGAGGGGTTGATGACGCACATATCGTTATCTATACCAACCTGTTAGATGTAGACCGTCGAATCAAAGCCGTCAGCCACTTCCGCACGCTGGATGCCGCACTGGCACTGGCTGCCGCCAACAAGCGCGTGAGCAACATTCTGGCCAAGGTCGAGGTTCCACTGCCCACAACCGTCAAACCGGAACTGCTGGTCGATGCCGCCGAGAAGGCACTGGCCACCCAGGTTGCCGGACTGCAAGCCGAACTGGCCCCGCTGTTCGCTGCCGGTGACTATCAGGCTGCCCTCACCCGTCTGGCCGCCCTGCGCGAGCCGGTCGACACCTTCTTCAACGAGGTGATGGTGATGGCCGACGACGAAGCCCTCAAGGCCAACCGTCTGGCACTGCTGAACAACCTGCGCAACCTGTTCCTGCAAGTCGCGGATATCTCCCTGCTGCAGTGATTGAGGTTTGTTGGCTAGATCAAAAAACGGCGCCGAAAGGCGCCGTTTTTATAAAACAAACGGAGATGAACAAAAAAACATTTTAACTCCATCTACCCCATATGAAGTTAATAATATCAATCAAACTTTATAATACTAGCTATCTATTGGTCGATAAGTACATTGACTGAGATCAGCAAGTTCTTTCTTCGTACTTTGTGGCGTTGGATTAAAACTGGCCATCATTTTGTCATTTACATATATATCGAAGTTACTTGCAGTGTTAATGACATGGATAAATTGCTCCCATGCAATGTCTCCACTTCTGAACCCAACGCCTTCTGGGATAAGGTATGAATTCCCATCAACAACAATTTCCACTTTATTGTTAGATGATGGAGATAAATCATTTCCATTTCCTAGTCTAAAGCTAGCCGATGTTTTTTCACCTGTTTCTGTATAACCAAGATCACACATAATGGTGAACTCATCCCCTGATTCATTATTAATGTTAAGCGCTAAAAAGCCCTGTCCAAATTCGCCTTTCCATATATTAGGAACTGCATATGCAGGGGAAATAATCAAACTTGCGGTCATTAAAAGCACTGAAAACCGAACCATTACATAGCTCCTTCTAAAATGGTTAACTCTAATAGCTGCAGATGAGGTATCATCTATTGCTATTAAACACGGAAAGACAAAAAGATCAATTATATGATTAAAAAACATTGAACTGACCCACACTAACTCGTAGGTTAAATTAGTAGCCGAGCGTAATATGACGTTTGCGTTGTCGTAATCATGAAAAAGTAAATTCTTGATCAAGAACACATTAAAGCTATATTAGCCTTCCTTTTTACAAAGCCAGCAGTAAAATGTTTTTCTAGCGACTAAAAATACATGCTGCTTAAGTGAAATTAAAAATTAACTAGCGAGGGTTATTTTCATGGCAAGATATTTTGACTTTATCAAGTGATGAATATGAATTTTACAGTTTGGGGGAGTTAAGAGAAATCTGGCAAAAACTTCCTAACCAAGATGCAATAAATGCCGTTGCAGAAGCACATCAATACTATGATTTTCTAAATGATATGATCGTTGGAAGAGTTCAAAGTTGGTCACACCCATTAGCCCAAAGAGAAACTTGGTTCACCCCATCTAAACTAGTATTGTCTGCACGAGCAGGAGCCATTTCCAGTTGTATTTCGGTTGGTTCATCAATTATTGAATGCGCAATGAGATCGCATGCTGAGAATAGAAAAATCAGGTCTTTAATGAAAAAAGACCCCAAACATAGAACCTTCGGCAAAGTTGTTCACTCGTGGAAAAACCATGGTGTTTTCTCAAATGAAATTTCTGGTGTAGTGGCAGATTTAGACCGTCTCCTAGTAAAAAGAAATAACATTCACCTTTACGCAAGTTTTGGTGAGTCATGGGAAGATAAAGTTAATCAGGAGACCCAAATTCTTGATTCAATTGAAAGGCTATTCAACTTCTTCCAAAATCTGGATCCTGTTAATCCGTAATTATTTATTAGCCGGTAGACGTAATTGGATGTTTGCATAAATTAATTATCCAGCCATAACGACCAGCCGCATTTCTCCCTCCGGCTGACCGCTCCTGTTGCACGGCAACAACCACTATCAACACCTCTCGTTCGTCCGATGACGCTGCGCTAATCGAACCTACGGGGCGACGGAGGCCTACGGGGTATGCTGCTTGGTATTGATCGGTCATTGTCGAATCCATCATGGCCCCGACTTTGCCACACAATCCTCTACCCGATACCCGCCAGCTCCAATGAATAACCTCTGCCGGCGAGATATGAGCTGTTATCCTTTGAGGCAATCTCTCGCGACCCCACGCCTTGAAAGGAACGTCATGGACATACCTGCCGCCCCGTCCTCCCCCCTCTGCCAGCAGTGTCATGAGCAGGTGGATCTCGACTTCGATTTCACCATGGCCTTCCAGCCCATCGTCGATTGCAGCCAGCGCACCCTCTTCGGCTACGAGGCGCTGGTGCGGGGGCTCAACAACGAGCCAGCGCAGAGCGTGATTGATCGGGTCAACGACGACAACCGCTACCGCTTCGATCAGCTGTGCCGGATCAAGGCCATCGCGCTGGCCGCCCGCCTCGATATGCGGGGCATGCTGAGCATCAACTTCCTGCCCAATGCGGTCTATCGCCCGGAGCGCTGCATCCGCACCACATTGCAGGCGGCGCGCGAGCATCTCTTTCCCATCGAACAGATCATGTTCGAGTTCACCGAGGTGGAGCAGGTGCAGGACAACCGCCATATTCGCGGCATCGTGGATCACTATCAGGCCCTTGGCTTCAAGACGGCGATCGACGACTTTGGCGCCGGTTACTCGGGCCTGAGCCTGCTGGCCGATTTTCGCCCCGACATCATCAAACTCGATATGCACCTGCTGCGCGGCATCGATCAGGACCCGATCCGTCAGGCCATCGTTCGCCACTGTCTGGCGCTGTTCACGGAGTTGCAGATCACCCCGCTGGCGGAAGGGGTCGAGACCCGCGACGAGATGGCCTGCCTGCGGGAGATGGGCGTCAGCCTGATGCAGGGCTATCTGTTTGCCCGCCCCGGCTTCGAAACCCTGCCCGAAGTGGATTTCGCCAGCCTGTGAGCGACGCTGGCTATCTCCCTTGGTTGGCGTTCATTCGGGCAAGGCGGGACGGGAGGCGGCCCGGAGGGTATCCACGGGCGGGCGGCAGAAAGCGCTGGACCGGGCAACCCCCTGGGCTAGGATAGGACTGTCACCCTTTGCAACCACCGCTCTGACAGGGACACCATGGCGCAGGTTTCAGGATACCGCTTCTTCGCTCTTTCACTGCTCTTGCTGCTGGCCTTCCAGGTATGGGGGGCGCAAGGCAGGGGCAACATCACACTGGTGAGCTCCCTTGAAACCAGGGAGTCCCCCTATGGTCGCTGGCTCGATCTCATCTATCGGGATGCGTTCGCCCGCCTGGGCTATGCATTCCAGTACCAGGGCTACCCCGGGGGACGGGCCCCCCTGCTGGCAGAGCAGGGACAGGTCGATGGCGAGATCCACCGCGCCGCCAGCTACCAGCAGCAGACCCGCACCCTCCAGCGCGTGCCCGAGCCCCATTTCGCCGTCTCCTATCAGGCCTATGCCCACCAGCCCGGGATCCAGCTGCAGGGGTGGCACAGCCTGCAGGGCACCGGTTATCGGGTCGAGTTTCGCCGTGGCGCCAAGCTGCCGGAGATGATGCTGGGCAAGGTGGTGGCACCGGACCGGCTCTTTGCCATCGCCACCGCCGAGCAGGGGATGGGCAAGCTGCTCAAGGGGCGCAGTGACCTCTATGTGGAGCAGACCCTGATTGCCAGCCAGACCCTGGCCGCCCTGACGCGCCAGGACCCGGGCTATGCCGGCATCTACTCCGCCGGGGTGATGGAGCTGGCCGATTCTTACGTCTATCTGCACGAACGGCATCAGGATCTGCTGGCCCCCCTTGCCGGCGTGATCCGGCAAATGAAGCAGGACGGCACGGTAGCGCGCTATGAGCAGCAGGCCATGGCGGCTGAGGGCACCAGCCAGCCATGACGTCCTCTTTTTCCGCAAGCCCTCCCGCGCCCTGACCATGCAGGAGACCCGGGGCGATCAATTCTGTCGCAGAGTCATGGCCGCAGCGGGCACCCTGTTCGTCAACACCACGTTGACAAAAACGCCCCCTGTATCAGGGAACTCGCCATATAAAACCCCATCGACCTTGTGTTCATCTGGCTTGCGGCCAAAAGGCACCATGTCCGTCTGTGCATACCCCAAATCTTGCAACATCCCCCACTCCGACCGCCCCATCATTTCGATGGAGTCGCGTCATCGTTCCGGCATATCTTCCCCTCGAGGCCCGTGCCAGGGCCCGATCACAGGAGCAATAGATAATGAAAAAAGCAGTAACGGCCGCCTTGCTGGCCATGATGATGGCGGCCTCGGTTCAGGCGGCAGACAAGGTGACCACGGTGCCGGTGCACTTCGCCAAAGGCGCGCACAGCGCCAAGGTTGACGGCACCTTCTCCGGTTATGACACCATCAACTACACCCTGGGCGCCAAAGAAGGCCAGACCATGACGGTCGCCATCACCGGCAGCACCAATGCCAACTTCAACGTCTTCGCGCCGGGCGCCATCCCGGGTCAGGCCGAGGCACTGGGCGGCGGCAACGTGGACACAAAATGGCAAGGCACCCTGCCCAAGTCGGGCAAGTACCTGATCCAGGTCTACCAGATGCGCGCCACCGCCCGTAAAGGCGCCAAGGTCCCCCACTCCCTGTCGGTCGGCATTCAGTAACCGACGCCAATATTGCCTGTGTGACAAGCAAGAAGGAGCCCATGAGGCTCCTTCTTTGTCATTGTGTGCTGGCACTGCGACCCGGGTAACGGCTCAGCCCTTGTAGGCGGGCAGCAGGTCCACCATGTTGAGCAGGTGGAAGGCGGCGGTCAGCACGCCGAACAGGATCACCAGGACGATCATGAAGAGGCCGCCGGGGGCGCGGAAACCCTCGCCACCTTCTTCGCGCCGGGCCGCCCGCACCTTCCAGGCCAGCAGGGGCGGGATGATGCAGGTCCACAGGGTCGCCACGGCGCCCGCATAGCCGATGGCCACCAGGAAGCCGAACGGGAACAGCAAGGAGAGCACCAGGGGCGGCAGGAAGGTCACCGCCCAGGACTTGGCGCGGCCACCCCGGCTGTTGTCGAACTTGAACAGATCCGCCAGGTAGTCGAACACCCCGAGCCCCACCCCGATGAAGGAGGAGAGGATGGCCGCCATGGAGAAGGCGTTGAGGGCGCTGGCCACCGCCTTGGACTCGATCACCGAACCGAGAGCCTTGAGCAGGGCATCCACGTTGCCCCCCTCTGCGATCACCGGGCCGAACTCGCTGCGGGGCAGGTTGCCAAAGACGCTCACCAGCCAGATGAGGTAAAACGCGAGCGCGATCAGGGTGCCCCCCAGAATGGCGCGGCTGGCACGGCGCTCTTCACCGTAGTAGGCGCGCATGGAGGAGACCGAATGGTGGTAGCCGAACGAGGTGAGCGCCACCGGCAGCATCACCAGGGCATAGGGGGCGTAGCTCACTTCGCTGCCCACCCGGTCGAGCAGCAGATCGAGGCGCACGTTCATCGACAGGCCCGAGATGCCGAAGGCAAAGCTCAGCCCCATCAGGATCACCAGCAACACCGAGATGCGGTCCACCGCCCGGGTGGAGTGCCACACCAGCAGGGAGAAGGCCAGGGTAAAGAGCACGGACGCCCACTGGCTGCCCATCCCCGTCATGCCGTTGATGATGAGACCGGCCGAGGTGATGTAGGCATAGAGCAGGATGCCGCCGACGAAATAAACGCTGAGATTGTTGAGGGCGTTGACCTTCTCCCCCAGCAGATCCCGGGTCACGGTATCGAAGGAGACGCGCAGGGGATAGCCCCGATAGGACTCCAGCAGCATCCAGCCGGAGACCGTCATCACCACCATGGTCAGTGCCACCGCGAGCATGGACCAGAGGGTCCAGGCGCCCGCCCCCGCACTCGGCAGCCCCAGCATGCCGGCCCCCACACAGACGCCGGCAATGATGCATGCCCCGCCCACCAACGATGGTTTCTGTTCCATTACTCCCCCAAACGGATTGTCGACTGGTCACGGCACACCGCCGTGCTTCTCCTGCGTTCGCCACTGCTGGCGCCGGGGGACTTTACCCTGCATGCCTTCGGGTATCAAATCCGGAGGGGAAATGGGGGGAAACGGGCCGGATCCTGCGCCCCATCCGTGGAATATGTTCGGGATGGGGCCAGGTTCAGCACACCAGGATCAGCCGGTGTAGACGGGCAGCAGACCCGCCATGGCCATCAGGTGGAAGATGGCGGTAAGCACCCCGAAGACGATGACGGCCACCACCATGGGCTGGCCACCGGGGGCCTTGAACCCCGCCTCGTCCGGGGCCAGCTCCCGGGACTTCTTCGCCAGCAGGGCCGGGATGATGCAGGCCCAGACGGTCGCCGCGGCCCCGGCATAGCCGATGGCCACCACGAAGCCGAACGGGAACATCAGGGAGAGCGCCAGGGGGGGCAGGAAGGTCACCGCCCAGGATTTGGCCCGCCCCCGGCGACTGTTGTCGAACCGGAACAGATCCGCCAGATAGTCGAACACCCCGAGCCCCACCCCGATGAAGGAGGAGAGGATGGCCGCCATGGAGAAGAGGTTGATGGCCTGGGAGACCTGCCTGGACTCGATCACCGAGGCCAGCGCCCCCAGCAGCACATCCACGTCACCCCCCTTGGCGATGACGGGGCCGAAGGCGGGACGAGGCAGGTTGCCGAAGATGCTGAGCAGCCACAGCAGATAGAGCGCCAGGGCGATCAGGGTCCCCCCCAGGATCGCCTGCCTGGCTTTCTGCTCCTCGCCGTAATAGGCGCGCATCGATGCCACCGAGTGGTGGTAGCCAAACGAGGTGAGCGCCACCGGCAACATGGCCAGGGCGTAAGGGGCGCGGCCCAGCTCCTCGGCAAAGGAGTTGAACAGCTTGGCGGTGTCGACCTTGCTGGCAAGCCCGGAGACCCCGAACACGAAGCTCAGCACCATAAAAACGATCAGGACGACCGAAATCCTGTCCACCGCCCGGGTCGAATGCCAGACGAACCAGGAGAACACCAGCACGAACAACACCGAGGCCAGCTGGCTATTGATGCCCAGCAGGCCGCCCAGGATGAGACCCGACGAGGTGATGTAGGCATAGAGCAAAATGCCGCCCACGAAATAGACGGTGAGGTTGTTGAAGAGATTGATCCTGCGACCGAGCAGATCCTTGGTCACCGAGTTGAAGGAGGCAGTCAATGCGTAGGGTTTCAGGGCTTCCAGCAGCATCCAGCCTGAAACCGTCATGACGACCATGGTAAGAATGATGGCGAGGGTTGACCAGCTGGTCCAGGCCCCGGCTCCCGCGCTCGGCAGCCCCAGCATGCCGGCACCGACACAGACGCTGGCAATGATGCAGGCCCCTCCAATGACGGACGGTGTTGATGTCATGTGTGTCACTCCAAATCTTTCACAGAGCAGTGAAAAAAAAGGGCACAGAAAAATCTGTGCCCCTGACTCGTTATGCTTCTATCAATTTTTTCTGCGTCTTGCCGGCTGACGAGTCGTTATGCTCGACCTCTTTCAGTCTGGCGGTGAAGTGGCGCAGCACGGCCGGCTCGTAAATGAAGTCCAGCCCCTTCACCCGGTGGGCGTTCTTCTTCACCTCGCCGAAGGCCTCGATGACAAAGTCCATGTGGGTCTGGGTATAGGTGGCACGGGGGATGGTCAGGCGCAGCAGCTCCGCCGGGCAGGGGTGCTGCTTGCCGGTGGCGGGGTCGCGCCCCAGCAGCAGGGAACCTATCTCCACCGCCCGGATGCCGGCGACCTTGTAGAGCTCGCAGGCCAGGGCGTGGGCCGGGAACTGATCCGCCGGGATGTGGGGCAGCAGCTTGCCCGCATCCACGAAGGCCGCATGGCCCCCTGCCTGCTGGCACACCACGCCGATGGCCTCCAGCCCGTCCACCAGGTACTGCACCTGGCCGATGCGATAGGCCAGCCAGTCCTGGCGCATGCCGTCCCGCAGGCCCACCGCCAGGCGCTCCATGGCGCCCCCTTCCAGGCCGCCATAGGTCGGGAAGCCCTCCTGCACCACGCACAGGGTGCGGCACTCGGTGTAGACGTCCAGCATGCTGTCATCCTTGAAGCACAGCAGCCCCCCCATCTGCACCATGGCATCCTTCTTCGCCGACATGGCGAGGCCGTCCGCGTACTTGTAGGACTCTCTGGTGATCTCCTCGATGGTCCAGTTCGCGTAGCCGGGCTCCCGCTGCTGGATGAAGTAGGCGTTCTCGGCGAAGCGGGCGGAGTCCATGATGACGGGGATGTCGTACTTTCTGGCGATCTCGTACACCGCCTTCAGGTTGGCAATGGAGACCGGCTGCCCCCCGGCGGAGTTGCAGGTGATGGTGCTGACGATGTAGGGCACGTTGGCGGGGCCCGCCTCCAGGATGGCCTCTTCCAGCTTCACCAGATCGAAGTTGCCTTTGAAGTCGGCGGTGACCGAGGTATCGAACGCCTCCCTGGTGTAGACGTTCTTCGCCACGCAGCAGTTGATCTGGGTGTGGCCCTGGGTGGTGTCGAAGAAGTAGTTGGAGAGGGCCACCATCTTCTTGCGATCCAGCCCCTTCTCCTGCTCCCGCTTCTTGATGAGCACGGGGATGTAAATCTGCTCGGCGCCGCGCCCCTGGTGAGTGGGGATGGTCAGGGAGTAGCCGAAGATCTCCTGCACCGCCTGTTGCAGGGCATAGTAGCTGCGGCTGCCGCTGTAGGCCTCGTCACCGCGCAGCATGGCGGCCTGCATGTCCTGAGTGATGGCGCCGGTGCCGCTGTCGGTCAGCAGGTCGATGAAGACGTCTTCGCTGTCCAGCAGGAAGGGGTTCATGCCCGCCCGGACAATGGCCTCTTCCCGATAGGCACGGGTGGTGCGCTTGACCGGCTCGATGACACGAATACGGAAGGGTTCGGGCAGATGCTTGAAGTTTTCCATAATATAAACACCCCAGATTTAAATATTCAAAATGAGTCTCTTCCCCCGCCGAAAATAGAATGTCCGGCAGGTGGGAAATATTGGGAAATGGATGCACGACATCGCCTCGCCAGAATAAACAGGCGAAGACAGGTGCAGCTATTTCAGTTCAGGAATGGAGGCGGGCTTGTGGCATGGCAGGCATGCTGCGCCGCCGCGGGGAATTACAGCGGGAAGAAGAACGCGATCTTATGGTCCAGGGTAAACCACTTGGGATAGCTGACCTTGATATTCATGTTGTTGCTCATCCAATTGAAATTAACAACGCCAAATAACAGCACCCATTATGGTGGGGAGCGCTATATGATCAATTGCAATATGAGCAAAGTGGGATGGCGCTAACAATTTGGCGGGGGATTTTTATACAGCTTATTATCGCCAATCCGAAAGATCCTCCCATCATCCACCTTTTGCCCTTTCCCCCCTCAGTGGCTCAGCCAGGGCAGCCGCTGCAACAGCTCGTAGCGGTCAGGGATCGGTGTCTGGCTGACCCAGAGATCCAGCAAGCCATAGGAGAGCAGCGGCAACACCAGCAGCAACAGACAGAGCAGCCCCAGCAGTTGGCGGGGGGCGAGTCGCTGCCCTTGCGTGCCAAGATGCAGGGCATCGGCCCGCTTGGGGCAGGCGGCCACGCAGCTCTGGCAACTGGTGCACTCGAGACTGCGCACCGCGATAAGCTGGTGTACCTGGATGCGCGAGGGGCAGGCCCGGCTGCACTTGTCGCAGTCGTGGCCCAGGCTTCGCAGGCAGCGGGCCGGGTCGCGGCGAATGCGCAATGGGGTCAGCAGGCCGAGCAGGGCGAACCAGGCGCCATAGGGGCAGAGATAGCGACAGAACCCTTGCCGAAAGGTGGCGGTGAGCAGCAGCACCCAGCCAAGGCACAGGCCCGAGATCAGGGTCAGGTTGAAGAAGAAGGCCCCCATCTTCATGTCCGCTGCCTGATGGTAGGGGCTGGCGAGGTAGCCGGACAGGGCGGCGGCGGGTACCGCCAGCAATATGATGAAGAGCAGAAAACCGAGCACCAGAAACTTCTGGCCGCGCAACACGGCATCGAGCCAGCGCGGCGGGGTCCACTCCCCCGGCAACAGGCGCGAGCGCAGGCCGTGCAGCCACTCCCCCACCAGCCCGAGCGGGCAGAACCAGGCGCAGAACGCCCGACCCAGCAGCAGGGCCGACAGGGAGAGCACCAGCACGGTGACGGTGGCCGCCGGGTGATGGGGGTCCGTCAGCCCCTGCCCGAGCCAGGCCCGCAGCCCGAGACCACCGGCGATGGGCAGGAAACCGTCCACCACGTCGGGGCGCACCAGCCAGGGAACCGTCCCCCGTGCCAGCAGCCAGATATAGACCCCATATTGCACCGACACCAGCAACCAGCAGAGCAGCAGCAGATGACGCGCCCACTCCCGCAGCGGCTGACTGCCCAGCTCGTCCAGTGCGGGGAAGGGCTGGATGCGATGAAGCAGGCTGAGACTGCCGACCACCAGCCCCAGGCCAAGCCAGAGGCTGACATCTGCCGCCGCCAGCCAGGCAATGACCAGCACTCCGAGGGAGAGTCGAGATGACCAGCCCGGCCCCGTTTTCAACACCAACAGGACCAGATAGACCAGTCCGGCCACCATGGTCATCGCCTCAATCACGCTCATGCATCCTCCACTGCGTACACCCGATCTGGCGGCAAGGATAACCAACATCTGAGTTGATTATTTTGATCTGCATAGGCACAGGGGGAGATTCGGGCCAGTGCCCCTGCCCGCGATTGAGCCTTATGCCTTGCGGCTGTGGAACAGCGGCTGGTCGGATTCGGCCTGCTCGGCCCAGAAGTGGATGTTGAAGCGGGCATCCTCCGACAACTCGACCCTGTGCCAGTATCGAGGCGGGCTGGTGGCAAACTCCCCGGCCCGGATCACCAGGCTCACCTCAGGCTCTTCGGCCTGCTCATCGGCAAAGCCGTGATAGGTGACGGTGCCCTCCATCACGCAGAGCTGGCCGAACACCCCGGCCGCGGTGTTGTGATGGGTGAGCAGGGCCTGGGGCACATTCTCGCGGGTAAAGAAGGGAGTGGAGCGGCGCACCACCCAGTGAGACGGGATCAGTTGCATGGCCATATCGGTTCTCCTCGAGTGGCCGGGTCGACCCGGCCGGTGCAATGAAAGGGGTTAACGGGGCAGCTGACGCAGCAGCGGGAAGGCGGCGCTCATCTGATCTCCACCCACCACGAAGCCGCACAGATCGCCTGCTTGGTCGCGGGCCTCGGCCACCATGCCGTGGCTGTTCCAGCGGCACTGCCAGGCGAGATCCTCGCCCCGGGTGCGACCGGCCAGTTGCAGCGGGTAGCGCGGCGTCTTCACCTTCACCAGCATGGGCGGCAGGGTCAGCGGGGTCGGTGTGCCGAGCAGGGTGCGCGCCAGCGCATTGGCCCCCAGCACGATGGGTTGCAGGAAGGGGAGCAACTGACCTTGCCACTGCACGCAATCCCCCAGGGCGAAGATGTGGGGATCGCTGGTCTGCAGCCGATCATCGACCAGGATGCCGCGCTCCACTGCCAGCCCGGCCCCCCGGGCCAGGGCCAGATTCGGCCGCAGGCCGATCGCGGCGATCACCAGATCCTGCTCGCTGACGCGCCCGTCACTCAGGGTGACGCGCCAGCCATCCCCCGGCTGGGCATCTATCCTGGCGAGACCTGTCCCGAACTGCAGGCTGACCCCCTGGCTGCGCAGCGCCTGTTGCAGCGGCTGGGTCAGAGTGGCGGGCAGCAGGGCGCTTAAGGGGCTGTCGGCCAGATCCACCAGCGTCACCTCTTTTCCTGCGCTCGCCATGTCCATCGCCAGCTCGCAGCCGATGAGCCCCGCCCCCAGCACCAGGATGCGGCGGGCCTGGCGCAGTTGCGCCTCGATGGCGGCGAACTCCTGCTGGCTGTTGAGGGTGACCAGGGATTCGCTGCCCGGCAGATCGGGGCGCGCCGCGCTCGCCCCGGTGGCCAGCACCAGCTGGCCGTAGGGGAATTCCCCTCGTTCGGTCAGCACCAACCGCCGGGCAGGGTCGATGCCATGCACCGGGCAGTGGGGCAGCAGCGCGATGCGCTGCTGCTCGGCAAAATCGCTGCCGCTCTGGCGGGTCATAGCCGCGGCAGGGCAGCCCCGACTCACCACGTGGCTCAAGTCGGGCTTGTTGTACTCGTCACCGCTGTCGGCGGTGATGAGGCGGATGGGCTGCTCGGCATCCAGCTTGCGCAGGCTCTTGACCAGCTGCTGGGCAGCGAAGCCGCTGCCGATCACCACTATCTCCCGGCTGATGCCAGCGTCAGTTTGAATTGCCGCGCTCATACACAGGCCTCCACGGAGCAGGGTTCGAATACCTCCTTGCCGATGCCGCAGCCGGGGCAAAGGAAACTGTCCGGCACCTGGGCCCAGGGGGTGCCCGGCGCCACCAGCTGATCCGGCTCGCCCTGGGCCGGGTCATAGACCCACTGGCAGACGGTGCAGAGCATGGCCTGGTCATCGTCCCATTCGGCGGCGGCCGCTGCGGCTTGCGGCTCAACAGCAGGCATCGCGGGGACGGGCGTCACGGTTACCTGGGTTGTGGTGATCGGGCGGGGTGCGTCCAGCGGGTGCAACGCCCACTGACGGGCGAGCTGGCGGCCATGCTCGCGGCATTCGGCCAGCGCCGAACCATCCGGGCGCCACTTGGCCTTGAGGGAGATGCTGATGTCAAAGCCTGCGTCCATCAATCGGGTCTGGATCCGGTCCACCGCACCGCCGGTCCAGCCGTAGCTGCCGAAGGCCGAGGCACGCTTGTTGCGAAAACGCAGACCGGTGATCTCCTCGAGCATGCCCGCCACCTTGGGCATCATGACGTTGTTCATGGTGGAGGAGCCCACCAGTATCCCCTTGGAGCGGAACACCTGGGTCAGGATCTCGTTCTTGTCGTGGCGGGCCACGTTGTAGATCTTCACCGCCACGCCCGGGTCCACCTCGTGGATGCCCTGGGCGATGGCGTCGGCCATCATGCGGGTGTTGTTGGACATGGAGTCGTAGAACAAGGTGATGCGGTCTTCCTGATAGTGGTCGGCCCACTCCAGGTATTTCAGGATGATCTGGGTGGGGTCCTCGCGCCAGACGATGCCGTGGGAGGTGGCCACCATGCTCACTGGCAGGTTGAAGCCCAGCACCTCCTTGATCTTGGCGGTCACCAGGGGGCTGAAGGGGGTGAGGATGTTGGCGTAGTAGCGCTGGCACTGCTCCATCAGCTCGCTCTGATCCACCTCGTCGTTGAACAGGTGTTCGTCGCAGTAGTGCTGGCCGAAGGCGTCGTTGGAGAAGAGCACCGCGTCCTCGGTCATGTAGGTCATCATGCTGTCGGGCCAGTGCAGCATGGGGGTCTCGATGAACACCAGCTGCTTGCCGTTGCCGATGTCCAGGCTGTCACCGGTCTTTACCGGGTGGAAGTTCCACTCCGGGTGGTGATGATGGCCGGTGATGGAGTCGATGGCGTTGTGGGTGCAGTAGATGGGGGTGCCGGGAATGCGGGTCATCAGCTCGGTCAGGGCGCCGGCGTGATCCTCCTCGGCGTGGTTGATCACCACGTAGTCGATGGCGGCGAGATCGATCTCGGCCGCCAGGTTCTGCACGAACTCCCGGCTGAACTTGTGATCGACGGTGTCGATCAGCACGTTTTTCCCTTCGCGGATGAGGTAGCTGTTGTAGCTGGTGCCCTTGTGGGTCTTGTACTCGGTGCCGTGGAAGTCGCGTACCTCCCAGTCCCGTTGGCCGACCCAGTGGATGTTGTTCTTGACGTGAATGCTCATCAGGAGTTCCTCGAATGCAATAGTGTATGTTCGACTGAACCAGCTATTGCAGCGGACGTGCCAAATTGTAAACCATTGTTTTTAATGGCTTCGCATATCACTCGTTGTCATTAAGACACCACACCTTTATAGTCAAAATCACAAACATACTGTCATTTGGACAATTATCGTGATCTCGACCGACAGCCTGGCGCGCATCGCCCTCGACCTGCAACTCGGCATCTCCCATCAGGACCGCTTCCACCGCCTGATCCAGAGCGTGCGCAGCCTGCTGAACTCGGATGCCTCGGCCCTGCTGCGCTACGAGGGGGGCCAGTTCATCCCGCTGGCCATCGACGGCCTGATGCAGGACGTGCTGGGGCGCCGCTTCGCCGTCAAGGATCACCCGCGCCTCGAGGCCATCGCCCGCGCCGGGGATGTGGTGCGCTTCCCTGCCGACAGCGCCCTGCCCGACCCCTATGACGGCCTGCTGCCGGATCACGACGACTTCAAGGTACACGCCTGCGTCGGCCTGCCGCTCTTCTCGGATCAGGCGCTGATCGGCGCCCTGACCATAGACGGCATGAACCCGACCCAGTTCGACGGCATCAGCGACGAGGAGCTGCGGCTGGTGGGGGCTCTGGCCGCCGCCGCCCTCGACAACGCCCTGCTGCTGGAGCGGCTCGCCCGCCAGAGCAGCGAACCCCTCGCTCCCTCCACCCAGAATGGGCCGGGCCAGCCCGAGATGATTGGCCGCTCCCCCGCCATGGCCCGGTTGCGCCACGAGATAGACGTGGTGGCAAGCTCCGAGCTGAATGTGCTGATTTTGGGGGAGACCGGGGTCGGCAAGGAGCTGATCGCCAAGGCGGTGCATGGCGGCTCGCCCCGCGCCCATGCCCCCCTGGTCTACCTCAACTGCGCCGCCCTGCCCGAATCCGTGGCCGAGAGCGAGCTGTTCGGCCACGTGAAGGGGGCCTTCACCGGCGCCATCCACAATCGGGCGGGCAAGTTCGAGCTCGCGGACAAGGGCACTCTGTTTCTCGACGAGATAGGGGAGCTCTCCCTGGCGCTGCAGGCCAAGCTGCTGCGGGTGCTGCAATACGGCGATCTGCAGCGGATCGGTGACGACACCCCGCTCAAGGTGAATGTGCGCATCCTGGCGGCCACCAACCGGGATCTGAAACAGGCGGTGGTCGAGGGGCAGTTTCGGGCCGACCTCTACCACCGGCTGAGCGTCTTCCCGATCCACGCCCCGGCACTGCGGGAACGTCCGGGCGACATTCCCCTGCTGGCCGGTTACTTTTGCGAGCGCTGCCGGCTCGGCCTGGGGCTGGAGCAGCTGCGTATCCAGCCACAGGCGCTGCAACTGCTCGAGCGCCACGACTGGCCCGGCAACGTGCGGGAGCTGGAGCACGCCATCCACCGCGCCGCCGTGCTGGCCAGGGCCGAACAGGGCAGCCCCTCGCCGACCCTGAAACCCCACCACTTCAACCTGGGACCGACGGGCTCATCCCTTCCCGCCGACACCGTCAGCCAGCCCGCCTCTCCGGCCATTGCCGGCCTGGGCCTGCGCGCCGCCACCGATCTGTTCCAGCGCCAGCTCATCGAGCAGACCCTGACGGCCCATGACGGCAACTGGGCCGCCACCGCCCGGGCGCTGGATCTGGACGGCGGCAACCTGCACCGCCTCGCCAGGCGGCTCGGCCTCAAGGCCTGACGCCCCAGATACGAGAGGGGCCCAAAAACAGAAACCCCCTCGCTGGCGAGGGGGTTTCTTGTTCATGGCACCCGTGGCGCCGTCAGCGCAGGGACTTGACCGAGCGGCGGACAATGAGCTCGGGCTGCACCGTCATGGACTCCACTTCCAGCTCCTTGTTGCGGATCCGGCTCACCAGTTGCTGCACCGCCAGCAGACCGAGCTCGGCCTTGGGGTGGCGGATGGTGGTGAGCGGCGGGCTGGAGAAGCGCGCCATCTCCACGTCGTCATAGCCGATCATGGAGATATCGTCCGGCACCTTGACCCCGGCCTCCCAGGCGGCGCAGATGGCACCGATGGCCATGGGATCGTCGAAGGCAAAGACCGCGGTCGGGCGAGGGGTGAGGGCCAGGATGCGCTGCATGGCATCGAAGCCGCTCTGGCTCTCGTAGTCCCCTTCGAAGATCTGCTCTTCTTTCAGGGTCATCCCCTGTTCAGCCAAGGCATCGCGCACCCCGTCCAGCCGTTGCTGGGTAGTCGGCTTGGCGAGATGGCCGGTGATGCAGACGATGTTGGTGTGGCCCTGCTCCAGCAGATGACGCACCGCCAGACGCGCGCCGATGCGGGCGTTGTCGTTGATCACGTTGGCGAAATCGCACTCGTTGCCCCAGTCCAGCACCACTTGCGGCACGTTTTTGTGGATACGCAGCATGTCCCTGAACTGGGTGTCGATATCGGTCCCCAGCACCAGCAGACCGTCGACCCGCTTCTCCATCAGCATGCGCAGATAGTGCTGCTGGCGTGGCGGCTGGTTCTCGGTGTTGCACAGGATCAGGCTGTAACCCTGCTCGAAGCAGTAGGCTTCCACCCCCTGTACCACTTCCGCGAAGAAGGGGTTGGCACTGGTGGTCACCAGCATGCCAATGGTCTTGGTCGAATTGATCTTGAGACTGCGCGCCACCGAGTTGGGCGCGTAGTTCAGCTCTGCCACCGCCTCAAGCACTTTCTGGGTTGCGTCTTCGCTGACCCGACGGGTGTGATTGAGTACATGTGAGACGGTGGAGATGGATACGCCTGCGCGCGAGGCGACATCCTTGATAGTTGCCATCTCTGTCTCCTGAATAACAAAGGCGGAACAGTAGCAGATTTCCCGAATAAAGGCTTGGTTTTAACGGGCGCTGCCAGTGAATTATCAATGCTGGCTAATCTATGCGGTCATTTCTTTTTGCGCAAACGGATTTTGGTCAAAATGAGAGCGGACGCAGAATGAAATATCGTCAGTTTTTTACTCTGGAAATTGTCACCATGACAATTTGTTATCTGTATGTTGCACCATCGCGGCGACATTAAACTCCAATAAACAGCAATAAACTGCGTGTTAGTTTCACAAAACCCCTCTCGCGCCTGCTCCGGTTAGTATCTTTAACATCTTGTTATTGCCCGGCGAGGAATGATAGAACCTTATCTATCGCCGGGCTGGCGGGACACAG
This sequence comes from Aeromonas sp. s1(2024), assembly GCF_040908005.1. Lineage (NCBI taxonomy): Bacteria > Pseudomonadati > Pseudomonadota > Gammaproteobacteria > Aeromonadales > Aeromonadaceae > Aeromonas > Aeromonas sp. s1(2024). The sequence goes on from NZ_JBFOCW010000029.1 coordinate 38,313, forward strand.
GCTCGGAATGACGTGCATAAAATGAAACAATTCACTGATTAAGGGACGAATCAATGCATAACTTCAGCAAAATGGCAGTCAGAGCAGCGGTTTCTTTGGCTCTGTTTGGATCAGTTTCCATGGCCAATGCGGCCGACACCATCAAGATCGGCATCGCCGGCCCCCTGACCGGCCCGGTCGCCCAGTACGGTGACATGCAGTTCACCGGCGGCAAGATGGCGGTCGAGCAGATCAACAAGGCGGGCGGCATCAAGGGCAAGCAGATCGAAGCCGTCATCTATGACGATGCCTGCGATCCCAAGCAGGCCGTGGCCATCGCCAACAAGGTGATCAACGACGGCGTCAAGTTCGTGGTCGGCCACCTCTGCTCCGACAACACCCTGCCCGCCTCCGACATCTATGAAGATGAAGGGGTCCTGATGGTCACCCCCGCCTCCACCAACCCCAAGATCACCGAGCGCGGTTACCAGCTGACCCTGCGTACCATCGGTCTGGACAGCGACCAGGGCCCGACCGCTGCCAAGTACATCATCGAGCAGGTCAAACCCCAGCGCGTGGCCGTCATCCACGACAAGAAACAGTACGGTGAAGGCATCGCCTCCAGCGTGAAAGCCGCGCTGGACAAGGCCGGCGTCAAGGTCGTTGCCTATGAGGGCATCACCGCAGGCGACAAGGACTTCTCCGCCCTGATCGCCAAGCTGCAGAAAGAGAACGTCGACTTCGTCTACTACGGCGGCTACCACCCCGAGCTGGGTCTGATCCTGCGCCAGGCTGGCGAGAAGGGTCTGAAGGCCAAGTTCATGGGTCCGGAAGGCGTGGGCAACAAGGACATCTCCGCCATCGGCGGCCCGGCTTCCGAAGGCCTGCTGGTGACCCTGCCAAACAAATATGACTTGGTGCCGGCCAACGCCCCCATCGTAGAAGCGTTCAAGGCCAAGGGTCAGGACTCCTCCGGTCCGTTCGTGTGGACCACCTACGCCGCCATGCAGGCCCTGGCGGCCGGTATCGCCAAGGCGGGCGAGGATGATCCGGCTGCCGTCGCTGCCGCCATCAAGGCCGCACCGATCGACACCGTGATGGGCCCCCTGACCTGGGCACCGAACGGTGACCTGAAAGGCTTCGAATTCGGTGTCTTCCAGTGGCACGCCGACGGTACCTCCACTCAACTCAAATAATCTGCCGGTCGGGGTGACGTGAGTCACCCCTCCTTTCTTTGCGGGCAAGTACACAGGGAACGCGGTATGTCCGAACACCTTCTTTATCTGGTTCAGCAGTTGCTGAACGGATTGACCATAGGCAGCACCTATGCGTTGATCGCCATCGGCTACACCATGGTCTACGGCATCATCGGCATGATCAACTTCGCCCACGGCGAGGTCTACATGATCGGCTCCTATGTCGCCTTCATGGTGATGGCCGGGCTCATGATGATGGGCATCGACAGCACCGTGCTGCTGCTGGGGGGCGCCTTCCTGGTCAGCATCATCATCACCGGCAGCTATGGCTGGTCCATAGAACGGGTGGCCTATCGTCCACTGCGGGGCGGCAACCGCCTGATCCCCCTCATCTCAGCCATCGGCATGTCGATCTTCCTGCAGAACATGATGCGGATGGCCCAGGGCTCGCGTGACATCGCCATGCCCACTCTGATCTCCGGGGGCTGGACCCTCGGCGGCGAGGATGGCTTCCAGGCCAGCCTCTCCTACATGCAGCTCATCATCTTCGTGGTGACCTTCGTCACCATGCTGGCGTTGACCCAGTTCATCGGCCGCTCCCGCATGGGGCGTGCCTGCCGAGCCTGTTCCGAAGACATCAAGATGGCCAACCTGTTAGGGATAGACACCCACGTGGTCATCTCCATCACCTTCGTGCTGGGGGCCGCCCTGGCCGCCGTCGCGGGGGTGCTGCTCGGCATGTACTACGGTGTCATCAACCCCTATCTCGGCTTCATGGCGGGCTTGAAGGCCTTCACCGCCGCGGTATTGGGCGGCATCGGCAGCATTCCCGGCGCCGTGCTGGGCGGCCTGCTGCTCGGCGTGGTGGAAGCGCTCACCGCGGGCTATCTCAGCACCGAGTACAAGGATGTGATGGCGTTCGCCCTGCTCATCTTCGTGTTGCTCTTCATGCCCACCGGCATCCTGGGTCGTCCGGAGGTCGAGAAGGTATGAAAAACCAATCTATGCATGCCCTCGTGCTGCTGTTCATGACCATCACTGGCATTCTCGGCCGTCCGGAAGTGGAGAAAGTCTGATGAAACGTCAATTTATCCATGCCTGCATCGCCAGCCTGGTGCTGCTGGTGCTCTCCTTCTGGCTGCTCGGCTTCAAGCTGGAGACCGATGGCTCCCGCCTGCTGGTGGTGAGCCGCCTCGATGTATCGCTGGCCTGGCTGCTGGGGGGCGCCACCATCGTCTTCTGGTTCCAGATGCTGCGCGGCCAGATAAGCCGGCTGTTCCAGGCCTCCATCAGCGGCTTCTCCGTCGGCTTCACCAAGCTGGTGCTGCCAAGCCCCGAAGAGGCCCCCAAGCTCTATAACCTCACCGCCGTGCTGGTGCTGCTGTTTGCGGTGAGCTGGCCCTTCATGGCCTCTCGCGGCGCCATCGATCTGGCCACCCTCACCCTGATTTACATCATGCTGGGGCTGGGACTGAACGTGGTGGTGGGCCTCGCCGGTCTGCTCGACCTCGGCTACGTCGGCTTCTATGCGGTCGGCGCCTACAGCTACGCCCTGCTCAACACCTACTTCGGTCTGAGCTTCTGGGAGTGTCTGCCCATCGCCGGTCTGCTGGCGGCCACCTTCGGCTTCCTGCTCGGGTTCCCGGTGCTGCGGCTGCGGGGGGACTACCTGGCCATCGTCACCCTGGGCTTTGGCGAGATCATCCGCATCCTGCTCAACAACATGACCACCCTGACCGGCGGTCCGAACGGGATCTCCGGCATTCCGAAACCGACCCTGGGGGGGCTCGAGTTCAACCGCACCGTCAAGGATGGGGGCTTTGGCACCTTCCACGACTTCTTCGGCATCGCCTACAACGCCAACCACAAGGTGATCTTCCTCTACCTGATGGCCCTGGTGCTGGTAGTGGCGACCCTGTTCGTCATCAACCGCCTGCTGCGCATGCCGCTCGGCCGTGCCTGGGAGGCGCTGCGGGAAGACGAGATCGCTTGCAAGTCCCTGGGGCTCAACCCCACCATCATCAAGCTGACCGCCTTCACCATAGGCGCCTGCTTCGCGGGTTTTGCCGGCAGCTTCTTCGCCTCGCGCCAGGGCTTCATCAGCCCGGAATCCTTCGTCTTCATCGAGTCGGCCATCGTCCTTGCGATTGTGGTGCTGGGAGGCATGGGATCCCAGATCGGGGTCGTGCTGGCGGCCATCGTGATGACGGTGCTGCCGGAGCTCGCCCGCGAGTTCAACGAATATCGCATGCTGATGTTCGGTCTCTTGATGGTATTCATGATGATCTGGCGGCCGCAGGGACTGCTGCCCATGAGTCGACCCCATATGGAGCTGCGTAAATGAGCAACAATCAACCATTGTTGGATGTCTCAGATCTGTCGATGCGCTTTGGCGGCCTGCTCGCAGTCAACGGCGTCAAGCTGGATGTGGAAAAGGGGGAGGTGATCTCCATCATCGGCCCCAACGGGGCGGGCAAGACCACCATCTTCAACTGCCTGACCGGCTTCTATCGCCCGAGTGGCGGTGTCATTCGCTACAAGGGTGAGGAGATCCAGGGGTTGCCCGGCCACCTCATCGCCCGCAAGGGCATAGTGCGGACTTTCCAGCACGTGCGCCTGTTCAAGGAGATGACGGCGGTGGAAAACCTGCTGGTGGCCCAGCACAGGCATCTCAATACCGGCTTCATCGCCGGCCTGTTCAAGACCCCCTCCTTCCGCCGCGCCGAGAAAGAGGGGCTGGAGCAGTCCGCCTTCTGGCTGGAGAAGGTGGGCCTCAAGGATCTCGCCAACCGCGCCGCGGGCAACCTGGCTTACGGCCAGCAGCGCCGCCTCGAGATCGCCCGCTGCATGGCGACCCGGCCCGAACTGCTGATGCTCGATGAACCGGCCGCAGGTCTCAATCCCAAGGAGACCGACGAGCTCAACGAGCTCATCTCCAACCTGCGAGACGAGTTCGGGGTCTCGGTGCTGCTGATCGAGCACGATATGAAGCTGGTGATGGAGATCTCCAACCGCATCTTCGTGGTCAACCAGGGCACCCCGCTGGCCCACGGCAAACCGGACGAAATCCGCAGCAATCCGGCGGTGATCAAGGCCTATCTGGGCGAGTCGTAAGGACAAAAAGATGTTAGAACTTCGCAACGTATCGACCCACTACGGCAAAATTCAGGCGCTGCACGACGTCAGCGTCGAGGTGAAAGAGGGGGAAATCGTCACCCTGATCGGCGCCAACGGCGCCGGCAAGACCACTCTGCTGATGACCCTGTGTGGCGAGCCCAAGCCCAGCAGCGGTTCCATCTGGTTCGAGGGGGAGCAGATAGACTCTCTCACCACCGCCCGCATCATGCGCAAGGACATCGCCGTGGTGCCGGAGGGGCGCCGCATCTTCGCCCGCCTCACGGTGGAGGAGAACCTGCTGATGGGGGCCTTCTTCGTCGACAAGGCGGAGCAGCGCGGCCTGCTGGATCAGATATTTACCTTGTTCCCCCGCCTGCACGAGCGGCTGGAGCAGCGGGCAGGCACCATGTCCGGCGGCGAGCAGCAGATGCTGGCCATCGGCCGCGCCCTGATGAGCAAGCCGCGCCTGCTGCTGCTGGATGAACCCTCCCTGGGACTCGCGCCCATCGTCATCCAGCAGATCTTCGACACCATAGAGCAACTGCGCCAGAAGGGGATGACCATCTTCCTGGTGGAGCAGAACGCGAACCAGGCGCTCAAGCTGGCGGATCGCGGCTATGTGCTGGAGAACGGCCGGGTGGTGCTGCAAGACACGGGAGAGGCCCTGCTGGCCAACCCCGCCGTCCGCCAGGCCTATCTCGGCGGCTGAGGATGCAGCAACCATCGTCACCCTTCCCCTGCCGCGCTCCCCGAGCCCGGCAGGGGAACAGCCCCCCGCCGAGGAGCACATTGTGAGCCGTGCGCGGGCGACGCAGGATCAGCACCACTTCTGGCACGATCCCGCCCTGCCCTTCATCGAGGCGCGGGCGGTGCAGGATGGCCGGCGCGTCTGCTATGACAAGCACAGCCACCCCCACTTCTCCATCGGTGCCATCACCGGCGGCCACAGCCACTACCTCAACCAGCGCAGCCTGCAAGAGGTCGGCCGCGGCAGCCTGGTGCTGATGAACCCGGAAGAGGTGCACGCCTGCAATCCCGTCGCTGACCAGCCCTGGTCCTATCTGATGTTCTACATCGACAACCTCTGGTTGCAGCGCCAGCAGGAGGAGGCCGGGCTCGGCAACGCGTTTCGCCCCTTCGACATGACCGCAAGCCGGGATCCCCTGCTCTACCAGGGGCTCTGCCGGCTTCATCGGCAACTGGTGGCGGAGCCGGATCCCCTGGCTCGCGAAGTGGCCTGCCACCTCTTCAGCCGCCAGCTTCTGGCCAGGCTCACCCCGGCCAAGTGGGATGACCGCCCTCCCCGGCACCTGCAGCAAGCCGCCGAGCTGATGCAGGACGAGAGTGCCTGCGCCCTCACCCTGGCACAGCTGAGTGCGGTGGCCGGGCTTACCCCTTCCTACTTCGTGCGTACCTTCAGCCGCCACTACGGCATGACGCCCCACGCCTACCTGCTCGATCAGCGCATTCGCCACGCCCGCACCCTGCTGCGCCAGGGGCAGCCCCTGGCGGAAGTGGCCCTTGCCAGCGGTTTTGCCGATCAGGCCCACTTCCAGCGCCAGTTCAAACGCCGGGTGGCCGCCACCCCGGGCCAGTACAGAGCGCAGCTCGCCCCTCAGGACGAGCGCACCAGATAGGCGGCGCTGAGCAGCAGCAAGAGCGCCATGGCCCGATTGAACCAGCGCAACCGGCGGGGAGAGACCAGCCACCCCTGCAATCGGCTGCCCGCATAGGCCCAGCAGGCGATGGAGCCGAGGCAGATCACCAGATAGATGCCGGTAAAGAGGGCGATCTGGCTCATGCCGCCCGCGATCCCATAGGCTCCCATCCCCATGCTGGCGGCGAGCCAGGCCTTGGGATTGAGCCACTGCATCAAGGCCCCGTACCAGAAAGCGGGGGGTACGCCCTCCACTTCCTCCACCTCGCCGCTGTCCACCAGCAACTGCCAGGCCATCCAGCCGAGAAAGAGCACGCCGCCCCAGTGAATGGCCCCCAGCGCCACAGGCCAGCGGGACAGGGCGCCGCCAAGACCCAGCCCCATCAGCAGGAGCAGCAGGATGAAGCCGAGGGTGGCCCCCACCACGTGGCGCAGGCTGGCCGTGAAACCGTACCGGGCGCCGGTGCCAAGGGCGACCAGATTGACCGGCCCCGGGGAGATGGACATGGCCAGGGCAAACCCGGCCATGGATAACAGCAGACTGAATTCCATGGATGATGCTCGTTCAATTGAGGGAAGCCCGAGCCTACCCGGCCCGGGCGGCCCGATATTGAAGAAAATTGCGATCCCCTGGATGCCGCCCCCATTGCACACTTAGCGCAAACCGCCGCTTGCGGTAAACTGCCCTTCAACCCTCCATTTTCAGGACATCTCAATGGACCAGTTTGCCCATATCAGCGCCCATGATGCCCACCAGAAGCTGAGCGCAGGCGAAGCCCGTCTCGTGGACATTCGCGATCCCCAATCCTTCGAGACGGCCCACGCGGTCGGCGCCTTCCACCTCACCAACGGCACCCTGGTTCGCTTTATGAACGAGGTGGACTTCGATACCCCCGTCATCGTGATGTGCTATCACGGCAACAGCAGCCAGGGGGCGGCCCAGTACCTGCTGCAACAGGGCTATGACGAGGTCTATAGCCTGGATGGCGGTTTCGAGGCCTGGCGCAGGGAGTTCCCCATCCAGGCGGGGGACGCATGACAGAGGCGGGTCGCTCCTCCTCGACCGGCATGATCCAACTGCTGGTGCTGGGCGACGCCCGCATGGCCCAGGCGCTGGTGGATTATCTCGCTACCCTGGGCATTCCGTGCGAGCTGACCCAGTCCGAGCTCGGCGTCTCGGTCTGGCTGGCGGACGAACGGCGCCTCGCCCAGGCCCAGCAGGAGGTCAAACGCTTCCTGAGCGAACCCAATCATCCCCGCTACATGGAGGCCTCCTGGCAATCCGGCCATGCCGATGCCCGGATCGACTACAGCAAGGGGATGACGGATCCGGTCACCGACTTCCTCCACCAGGCGGGCCCTCTGACCCTGGTGGTCATCATCGCCTGCCTGGCCATCTACGCTCTGGATGCCATCGGCCTGCCCATCTTCGACGAGCTCGCCTTCCACCCCACCCTGGCCCAGTTCACCGACTGGCAGGCCTGGCGCTACGTCACTCCGGCCTTCATCCACTTCTCGGTGCTGCACCTGGTGTTCAACCTGTTGTGGTGGTGGTATCTCGGTGGTCAGATCGAGCAGCGCCTTGGCAGCGGCAAGCTGTTCATCCTGCTCATCGTCGGGGCTGCCCTGCCCAATATCGCCGAGTTCTTTGCCAGCGGCCCGCGCTTTGGCGGCCTCTCCGGGGTGGTCTATGCCCTGCTCGGCTACAGCTGGCTGCGAACCAGGCTGCAACCGGATTGCGGCCTCGCCATGCCGCCAGCCCTGATGGGCTTCATGCTGGTCTGGCTGGTGCTCGGCTTCCTGGACATGCTCGGCACCCCCACCGCCAACATGGCCCATTTGGTCGGCCTGCTGGTCGGTCTTGCCCAAGGCTGGCTGGACAGGCACCACAGGCCGGGGTGAGGCCTGGTTGCCGGCAACTGCTCGGCAACCAAAGCGACCACCAACATAGCTCACCTGGCGGGCCTGCTGGTCGGCCTTGCCCAAGGCTGGCTGGACAGACACCACAGGCCGGGGTGACGCCTGGTTCCGGCAACGGCTCGGCAACCATAGCGACCACCAACATAGCTCACCGGCGGGCCTGCTGGTCGGCCTTGCCCAGGGCTGGCTGGACAGACACCACAGGCCGGGGTGAGGCCTGGTTGCCGGCAACGGCTCGGCAACCAAAGCGACCACCAACATGGCTCACCTGGCGGGCCTGCTGATCGGTCTTGCCCAAGGCTGGCTGGACAGGCGCCACAGGCCAGCCTGAGCCGATTTGCCATAAAAAAACGCCGCCCCAAGGGGCGGCGTTTTTATTGGTCGGCCGGCTTACTGCTTGAGCAGGCTGCCGTCGGTCACCTTGACCGCGGTACCGCCGCTTGCGAAGAAGCTGCCGAACTGGGTCTGCATCTCGGTGGTGACGGCGCCGGTCGGATCGAAGTTCTCGTCCGGTGCCAGCAGCGAGCTGTGACCCCCGGCCACGAAGCGGGCCGCTCTGTGGTTGGCGGCGCCGGTGGCGGTCAGCGGTTGCAGGGCCAGGACCTTGAACAGCGGCTCTGTGCCACCCAGGGGGGCGGTGGCGATGCTGTTCGGGATCACTCGATCCGACAGGCTCAGGGCGCCGTCGCCGACGATTTCGGTGGCAAACAGCGGGAAGTCCGCCGCGATACCGCTCCCCAGGTTGATGGGGTCTGCCGAATCCAGCACCGACTGCGCCGCGAAGCTGTAGCTCTGCAGGGTGCTGGCCGCCGTGGCCTGGGTGGCCGCATCCTGGCTCGGCAGGAACTCGTTGACGAAGCAGGTCGGCACCGCCGTCTTGCAGTTCGGGGCGTAGGCGGTGAAGGCTGCCTTCAGGGCCGCACTGCCAGCGGTCAGCACGCTCATCTGGATGGTCGGGCCGAAAGTCGGCGAGTTCAGCAACAGCGGCGCTATGCCGCCACCCGGCATGGCCAGGCCGCCAGTGTCGAACTTGAACAGGGCGTCTGCCGTCGGGTTGCCAACAGACTGGTTGGCCACCGCCAGCAGGTTGGCCCCCGCGATGGCACCCAGAGAGTGACCCAGGAAGTGTACCTTGAGGCTGCCAGCAGTGCCGATAGCCCCCTTGGCATTTGCCAGCCCCACCGCCAGACGCAGGCCCAGCAGATCCGCCACGCTCTGTTTCAGGTTGTCGCGGGCCACGGTCAGGTAGCTCAGGTTCAGGTAGGGGGTCGGGTTGTCGGAGGTGGTCACCGAGTCCATGCTGCCGGTCAGGGCGAAGCCGCGTTCACCGTGCAACGGATGATCGATCACCACCACGGCCACGTTCTTGCTCGCCTGGGCACCGGCACCAATCTGGCCAAGGGCCAGGGCGTAGGCGTTCTCCTTCACGGAGGTGACGCCGTGCTGATAGATGATCACGTCGGTGATGTTCGCCAGCGGTGCGGCGGCGAAGATCCGCATCGGGACGGACTGCACCTCTTCCAATGCCGGCAGCGGGTTGAAGCGCCCGATATTCATCTCGGGATCCAGCGCCTTGCCGCCGGAGGTGAGGGTCACCCCGATCAACTTGCTCGCCTCCGCCAGCAGCTCGGCCTGGCGGCTCGGATCGGCGATGAGTTCGCCCAGCAGGGCCGGATCCACACCCGCCCCCACCAGGCCGCCGATCACTTCGGCATCCTGGGCCTTCAGGGCGTTCGCGATGGCGTAGAGGCTGGGGATGGCACCGTGCCAGGACTGGGTCTTCGCCTTGTCCCAGGAGCCGGCGGTGGCCGGGGAGGAGAGGAAGTAGGGCAGCTTGACGGTGCCGCTGTAGACGGTGGTGCCCAAGGCCAGATTGTGGAGTGGAGTGCCGTCACCAAAAGCGGCGGCAATCGCATCCTTCTGCTCCTGGGGCAGGAAGTTCTCGGCGTCCAGCTGGGTCAGGAAGGGGCTGCCGCCGCTCACCGACAGGGTATAGGTGCCAGGCAGGCTGGTATTGCCCAGGGCGTCCTGCTTCCACAGAGCGGCGGCGTCCAGGGTCGGGCTCTTGAGCACGGATGCGGCCGCCCCTTTCACCGCCACCAGCACGTCGGCGCCGGACTGGGTACCGAACCAGTCGGAGAAGATCACGTGATCGCTGGTGATGCCGGTGGCAGCCTTGAACAGCCCTTCCTGCAGCGCAATCAGGCCGCTGATGGTCTGCTCCTGGGCGTTGCTGCCGGTGCTGGTCTTGTAGTTGCTGTAGTCGCTCCCCGGTCGCAGGGGGGCACCCGTGCTGTCTTTGAGGGTATCGGTCGCCACTATCATGTAGTAGGAAGAGGGGTTGAGCGGCTTGAGCGGCACCAGATTCAGCTTGCCGGTCGTCTCAGCCACCACGAAGTCCACTCCGTAGGTCAGCACCTTTTTCACGCCGCTCGGACGCAGGGCCGCACTGTCAAACTCCAGCTCCATCAGGTAGAGGGGTGCCACGGAGGCTGCGAATTCAGCAGCGGCCGGCGCCTTGACCTGGATGCCGGAGGCCGTCACCGGCACTATCTGGATCGCCTGGGTAGTCGACCAGCCATCCAGGGTGGAGAGGGCGGACACCGGGTTGGAGAGATCCGCCGTTTCCGTGGAGAATTTCAGGGTACCGTCGGTCGCACGGGCTGCCAGGGCGCTGGGTCGGACTGCATTGGAGCCGCTCAGCAGATAATCGAGATAGCTTGAGGTATCGCCTGTGTTGTCGTCACTGCCACCACAACCGCTCAGCAGCGCACTGACGACGGCCGCGTAAATTAGCTTTTTCTTCATATCCTTATCTCTTTTATGTTGTTATCCATGATGAGCCTGACGGGGTAGGGTTCAAACCCGACCGAATCATATTAACAGCAACGCAACAATTAATAAGCCTCTGGTCAGTCATCTGATCTGATTTTTTTGTGTACACCATCAAGGAATTGGAATTGATTCCCGGTGTCACAGGGTAGCAGCCAGGGTGCATCAACCAGACCCGACCAGAGCCCGATGGGATCCATGGCGCAAAAAGCCGCCCCGATCTCGGCAAAGGGGACGATTTGTCGGTAGAATGGCGCCATTGCTTAAGGAGACCCCCATGATCGACCCGAAAAAACTGGAAGAGATCGCCAAACAGATACACAACGCCCTGCCCCCCGGCATTCGCAGCATGGGTGAAGAGGTGGAGAAAAAGACCCGTCAGGTCTTGCAGGCCCAGCTCAACAAGCTGGATCTGGTGAGCCGCGAGGAGTTCGACGTGCAGACCAAGGTGCTGCTGCGCACCCGGGAGAAGCTGACCGCCCTCGAGGCCAAGCTGGCCCAGCTCGAGCAGCAGCTCGCTGCCAAGGGCGAATGATCCGGCGTGACCCGCCGTAGATAGCACAAACCCCAGCCAGGCTGGGGTTTGTCGTTTTTATGGGGACAACGAGTTTCTCATCCCCCCTTCTCTCGCAAGACGATAAGGGGGCAGATCGACGCTCTGCGGTTGGCCGTGGTCAGATAAACTCGTAGGCATCGCCGAAGATGCGCTCGGGCTCGGCGCCCAGCACCTTGAACTCTTCCCGCGCGGCACCGGCCATCTCGAAGCGGCCCGCCACATAGATGTCGTAGTCATGCAGGCTGACGAAGTCATCCATGATGGCCTTGTGCACCAGCCCGGTCCTGCCGGTCCAGTCGCTCTCGGGCTCCTGCACCACGGGAATGAAGGTCAGCGGCGCATAGTCGCGCTCCCACTGCTGCATCTGCTCCAGCTCGTAGAGCCAGTGCGCCTGGCGTACCCCCCAGTAGAGGAACACCGGACGCTTGCTGCCGCTGCCGATCAGGTATTCCAGGATGGCGCGGGCATAGGAGAAGCCGGTGCCTCCCGCCATCAGGATCAGCGGTCGGGGGGATTCGTCGCGCAGGAACGCCTTGCCGGCGGCCAGCTCGACCTCGATCTCTCCCTGCTCGCGCATGCGGGCCAGCACCTGACCGGCATAGGCATTCTCGGGAGTGGCACCGATCTGCAGCTCCAGCACGCCGGAGCGGGTCGGCGAGTTGGCGATGGAGAAGGGGCGCTTGTCCGAATCGCTCATCACCACCAGCAGATACTGGCCCGGCTTGAAGCTCACCTCCTGCTGCGGCGCCAGCGCCACGTGCCAGATGGTGTCGACATATTCGCGCAGTTCCTCTACGCGGCACTTGATACGTTGCATTCTTGTCCTTGTGAGGGGCCTGCCCGGCCCGCTTCGCTCATGGTTTCACTGTTTTTATGGCGACCAGTTGGTGGTCAGGTCCGTCGAGCATACCCAATTCGGCACGGCAATACCGCACTTTTGCGTCACAATGGCCGCGCCGCATCGGGGATCCCTCAGTCGAGGATCTTCAGCTCGTCCCAGATGGCATCGATCTTCTGCTTTACCGCCTCGTCCTGGACGATGGGCTGACCCCACTCCCGGTTGCTCTCCCCCGGCCACTTGTTGGTGGCATCCAGCCCCATCTTGGAGCCGAGCCCGGAGACCGGCGAGGCGAAGTCCAGGTAGTCGATGGGGGTGTGCTCGATCAGGGTGGTGTCCCGAGCCGGGTCCATCCGGGTGGTGATGGCCCAGATCACGTCCTTCCAGTCGCGGGCGTTGATGTCGTCATCGCAGACGATCACGAACTTGGTGTACATGAACTGGCGCAGGAAGGACCAGACTCCCAGCATCACCCGCTTGGCGTGGCCAGGGTAACGCTTCTTGATGGTCACCACCGCCATCCGGTAGGAGCACCCCTCCGGCGGCAGGTAGAAATCCACTATCTCGGGGAACTGCTTCTGCAACAGCGGCACGAACACCTCGTTGAGCGCCACCCCGAGCACCGCCGGCTCATCGGGCGGACGGCCGGTGTAGGTGCTGTGGTAGATGGCATCCCGGCGCATGGTCATGTGGGTGATGGTGAAGACCGGGAACTCGTCCACTTCGTTGTAGTAGCCGGTGTGATCGCCGTAAGGCCCTTCGGGGGCCATCTCCCCCGGCTCCAGATAGCCTTCCAGCACGATCTCGGCGCTGGCGGGCACTTCCAGATCGCAGCTCAGCGCCTTCACCACCTCGGTACGGCTACCCCGCAGCAGACCGGCAAAGGCGTATTCGGAGAGGCTGTCCGGCACCGGCGTCACCGCGCCCAGGATGGTCGCCGGATCGGCGCCCAGCGCCACCGCCACCGGGAAGCGTTCGCCCGGGTGGGCCTCCTGCCACTCGCGAAAATCGATGGCGCCACCCCGGTGATCCAGCCAGCGCATGATCAGCTTGTTCTTGCCGATCTTTTGCTGGCGATAGATGCCGAGGTTCTGTCGCTTCTTGTAGGGACCGCGGGTGATGGTCAGACCCCAGGTGACCAGGGGCGCCACATCCCCGGGCCAGCAGTGCTGGATGGGGATCTGATCCAGATCCACCGCGTCCCCTTCCAGCACCACCTGCTGACAGGGGGCCGAAGAGAGCCGCTTGGTCGGCATGTTGAGCACCTGCTTGAAGATGGGCAGCTTCTCCATCAGCTCCTTGAGCCCGCGAGGCGGCTCCGGCTCTTTCAGGTAGGAGAGCCAGGTCCCCACCTGGCGCAGGGCGCTGACGTTGGGCTGGCCCATGCCCATGGCAACCCGGTCCGGCGTACCGAACAGGTTGGTCAACACCGGCATGGTGTAGCCCTTGGGATTTTCAAACAGCAGGGCAGGCCCGCCCGCCCGCAGGGTGCGGTCGCTGATCTCGGTCATCTCCAGATAGGGGTCTATCTCGTGACTGATGCGCCTGAGCTGTCCGTTTTGTTCCAACTGCGCGATAAAATCACGCAAGTCCTTGTATTTCATGCAAGTACCCCAGCGGGATCAGGTGGTCCCGCATTATAACCCTGGCGGCGTATCCGGTGTACCCGTATCGAACCTCATGACGGACGAGGCGTGTCGCCGCTCCTGAAGCGTCAGCCGGTTTGCCAATTGACCCAGGAGCCTGGGCTCGTCCATCTGCAACAACAGGCCGGCCACCAGCCCGCCATACTGGTGCTTGCCGAGTTCGGCCAGGAGGAACTGCTGGGCCCCGTCCGGCAAGGGGGAGAGGCGGCTGAGCTGGTGCAGGGCGGGGACCATCAGGCGGCTGTTCTGGCTGGCGGCGATCAGCAGATCGCTCGCCTCCTGCCCTGAATAAAAGCGGGAAATGGTGTGCAGTGCAGTCAGGCTATCGTGATCCACTGGCTGACGCCACAGCTTGAGGTAGAGTGCCGTCTCCCCGGTCTGTTCGATGAAGTCCAGCAGCAACTGGTTGTCCGGCAGGAAGAGATTGAGGGCGGCAAGCCGCTGCGCCTCCCGACGCAGCACGGATACCGGCTGCCGATCGAGCACCGCCAGCAGGGCCTGCTGCTGCTGTGCCAGCTCGGGATTGCGGCTGTAGTAGACCTGCTTGAAGTCGAAGCGATCCTGCTCCAGCAACTGGCGATAGTTGTCCTGCCAAGCCAGCTGCTGCCAGTGGCTCAGCACCAGCCGGGCCTCGGCGGGGAAGTCATAGGCGGGTAGCTGCACCAGGAAACCGTCCACCTTCCCTTCCACCAGCCATTGTGGCGCCTTGGCCGCTTGTGCCCGCACCCAGGCCAGCAGCGCCGGGCTCGGTGCGCCCGATGACTTGAGCTCACCCAGCAACTGGAACAACAGGAACTCCCGCTGCCCCATCGACAGGGTCTCGAGCAACGAGTCCATGGCATCAAACTGCCCGAGCGCCATGCGGCCGTCCAGGTACGCCCGATGCCCCTCCAGTCCCTCGTCCGCCACCAGGGGAGCCTGCAATTGCGGCGGGGAATCGGCATGCACCGGGGCCGCCAGCCACAACCAACCCATCCATATGAACAACACCAGCTTCATGACGTCCCTTTCCTTGTGACATCGAGGCTTCATACTACTAAGCCAGCCGTGAAATAGATAAACAAAAACCGCGACCTGGGCCGCGGTTTTGTCATTGAAGAGGCTGTTACTTCTGTTGACGCTTCATGGAGTCGAAAAACTCGTCGTTGGTCTTGGTCGCAGCCAGCTTGTCGATGAGGAACTCGATGCTGTCGATCTCGCCCATGGGGTGAATGATCTTGCGCAGGATCCACATCTTCTGCAGCTCGTCCGGTGCGGTCAGCAGCTCTTCCTTGCGGGTGCCGGAGCGGGTGATGTCGATGGCCGGGTAGACGCGCTTCTCGGCAATCTTGCGCGAGAGGTGCAGTTCCATGTTGCCGGTACCCTTGAACTCTTCGTAGATGACTTCATCCATCTTGGAGCCGGTATCGATCAGCGCGGTGGCGATGATGGTCAGGCTGCCGCCCTCTTCGACGTTGCGCGCCGCACCGAAGAAACGCTTCGGACGGTGCAGGGCGTTGGCGTCCACACCACCGGTCAGCACCTTGCCGGAAGACGGGATGACGGTGTTGTAGGCGCGGGCCAGACGGGTGATGGAGTCCAGCAGGATCACCACGTCCTTCTTGTGCTCGACCAGACGCTTGGCCTTCTCGATCACCATTTCGGCGACCTGGACGTGACGGGAGGCCGGCTCGTCGAAGGTGGAGGCGATCACTTCGCCCTTCACCATCCGCTGCATCTCGGTCACTTCTTCCGGACGCTCGTCAATCAGCAGCACGATCAGCTCACAATCCGGGTGGTTGTAGGCGATGCTCTGGGCGATGTTCTGCAGCAGCATGGTCTTACCGGCCTTGGGCGGTGCAACGATGAGACCGCGCTGGCCCTTGCCGATCGGGGATGCCAGATCCAGTACACGGGCGGTGATGTCCTCGGTGGAACCGTTGCCACGCTCCATGCGCAGACGCTCGTTGGCGTGCAGGGGAGTGAGGTTTTCAAACAGGATCTTGTTGCGGGAGTTTTCCGGACGGTCGTAGTTGACGTCGTTGACCTTGAGCAGGGCGAAATAGCGCTCGCCCTCTTTCGGCGGCCGGATCTTGCCGGAAATGGTATCGCCGGTACGCAGGTTGAAGCGGCGGATCTGGCTCGGGGAGACATAGATGTCATCCGGACCAGCGAGATAAGAGCCGTCTGCACTGCGCAGGAAACCGAAACCGTCGGTCAGGATTTCCAGCACACCGTCGCCAAAGATATCCTCGCCGCCCTTGGCGTGCGCCTTGAGGATTGCAAAGATAATGTCTTTCTTGTGCGCCCGAGCCAGATTTTCCAACCCCATGGATTCGCCAAGCTGGACCAGCTCGGACACAGGAGTGTTCTTAAGTTCAGTCAGATTCATAGTGGTGAAAGTCTGTAAGCAAGGATTGAAATGAGGAGACAGTCTGCTGGATTGATGCTGATCGGATTTGACTTGCCAGGCTGGTAGTTAAGCAAAGAGTCAGGCAAAAAGGTTAGCAAACGAGCGATAAACTAGCACCAATCAGGGTGAGCGTCTAGGTGATAAAACACAAGGAGCGCATTATTGCAATGCGCTCCTTCTTGATTATTACAGGTTGCCGTCCAGGAACTCTTTCAGTTGGGTCTTGGACAGGGCGCCGACCTTGGTCGCTGCCACTTCACCATTCTTGAACAGCAGCAGGGTCGGGATACCACGAATGCCGTACTTGGGCGGAGTGTCGGCGTTATGATCGATGTTCAATTTCGCCACGGTCACGCGACCTTCATATTCCTGAGCAACTTCGTTCAGGATCGGGGCAATCATCTTGCACGGTCCACACCATTCGGCCCAGAAATCGACCAGAACAGGGCTGTCGGCGTTGATTACATCGGCCTCGAAGCTGGCATCGCTCAGCTGAACAATCTTGTCACTCATCTCCAACTCCAGTCAGTAATTAAGGCTTTATTGATGGTTCAACAAAGGCAATAGTTGCCCTATTTGAAATGATCCTGTTTATTATTGCAAGCCTAACCTGATAACCTACCGCCATGAGCAAAACACATCTAACGACCGAAAAATTCGCCCAAATGGGCCTCGAACCCGAAGTTCTGGCTGGTCTGGAATCAAAGGGATTTCACTATTGTACGCCCATCCAGGCACTGTCCCTTCCCCTGCTGGTTGAAGGTCATGACCTCGCCGGTCAGGCTCAGACGGGGACCGGCAAAACCCTGGCTTTCCTGGCGGCGACATTCAACTATTTGCTGACCCATCCGCTGACCAGGCCGCGCCTCATCAACCAGCCCCGCGCCATCATCATGGCCCCGACCCGGGAGCTGGCGGTCCAGATCTACAACGATGCAGAGAGCATGTCAGCCTCTACCGGGCTCAAGCTCGGTCTCGCCTATGGTGGCGAAGGCTACGACAAGCAGCTGGCCGTGCTGGAACAGGGCGTCGACATCCTGATCGGCACCACGGGTCGCATCATCGACTACTTCAAGTCCAAGGTCATCGATCTCGGCAACATCCAGGTCGTGGTACTGGACGAAGCGGATCGCATGTTCGATCTCGGCTTCATCAAGGACATCCGCTTCCTGTTCCGCCGCATGCCGCCCGCCACCGAGCGTCTGAGCATGCTGTTCTCCGCCACCCTCTCCCTGCGCGTGCAGGAGCTGGCCTATGAACACATGAACCACCCGGAACATGTGCAGGTCGAACCGGAACAGATGACCGGCGTGCGGATCAAGGAGGAGCTCTTCTACCCCTCCAACGAAGACAAGATGTTGCTGCTGCTCTCCCTGATGGAAGAGGAGTGGCCCGAGAAAGCCATCGTCTTCGCCAACACCAAGCACGTCTGTGAAGACGTTCACGCCTGGCTGGAGAACGACGGCCACCGCGTCGGCCTGCTGACCGGCGACGTGCCGCAGAAGAAGCGGATGAAGATCCTGGAAGAGTTCACCAAGGGCACCCTGGATATCCTGGTCGCCACCGACGTGGCTGCCCGTGGTCTGCACATCCCCGACGTGACCCACGTCTTCAACTACGACCTGCCCGACGATGCCGAAGACTATGTCCACCGCATCGGTCGTACCGGCCGCGCCGGCAGAAGCGGTCATTCCATCAGCCTGGCCTGTGAAGACTATGCCTTCAACCTGCCGGCCATCGAGGAGTACATCCACCACCCCATCCCGGTCAGCAAGTATGACCGCGAGGCGCTGCTGGATGACGTCACCGCGCCGAAACGGGTGTTCCGCAACCGCCAGCCGGTGAACCGCAACATGCGGGATCGCCAGGGCGGTGGCAACAGCAACAACCGTCGTCGCCCCCCCCGCAAGAACTGAGGGATCGGCCAAGTTGCACAACTCGCCTCTCTATGCCGCCATCGACCTCGGCTCCAACAGCTTTCACATGCTGGTGGTGCGCGAGGTCGCCGGTGCCCTGCGCACCGTCACCAAGGTCAAGCGCAAGGTACGCCTCGCCGCGGGCCTCGATGCCGATTTTCGCCTCAACCGTGCCGCCATGGAGCGGGGCTGGGATTGTCTGCGCCTCTTCTCCGAGCAGTTGCAGGACATCCCGTCCGACAACATCCGGGTAGTGGGCACCGCCACCCTGCGCCTGGCCACCAACGTCGACGAATTCATCAGCGAAGCGGAACGGGTGCTCAACCACAGTATCGAGATCATCTCGGGCGAGGAAGAAGCCAAGACCATCTATGAAGGAGTCTCCTGGACGTCGGCAGGGGAAGGCAATCGGCTGGTGATCGACATCGGCGGCGCCAGCACCGAGCTGGTGATCGGCGAGCAGAGCGAAGCCAAGCTGCTCAACAGCCTACACATGGGCTGCGTCACCTGGCTCAACAACCACTTCGGTGATGGCGAGCTCTCCGAGGCGCGCTTCAACCAGGCCATTGCCGCCGCCAAGGCGGTACTGGAGAAAGTGGCTGCGGACTACCGTGTCCTCGGCTGGCGCACCTGCGTCGGCGCCTCCGGCACCGTCCAGGCGCTGCAGGAGATCATGCTGGCCCAGGGCAAGAGCGAGCGGGTCACCCTGCCCAAGTTGCAAGAGCTGATGGGTCAGGCCATCGCCTGCGGCAGACTCGATCAGTTGCAGCTCGAAGGGCTGGCGGCCGAACGGCTGACCGTGTTCCCCTCCGGTCTCGCCATCCTGATCGCCATCTTCGAGACCCTCGACATCGAGAGCATGACCCTGGCGGGCGGTGCCCTGCGTGAAGGGCTCATCTACGGCCTGCTCGGCAACAATCACGACTGTGATGCCCGGGATCGCACCGCCGACAGCCTGATCAGCCGCTACCAGCTCGACAAGGAGCACGCCGAGCGGGTCCGCGACACTGCCATCGAGGCGTTCACCCAGTTGCAGCCGGCCTGGCGCCTCTCCAAGCGCTACGGCCGCCCGATCCTGCGCTACGCGGCCCTGCTGCACGAAATTGGTCTGTGCATCGAGTACAAGAAGGCGCCGCAGCACGCCGCCTACATCATCGACAACATCGACATGCCGGGCTTCACCCCCGCGCAGAAGAAGCTGCTGTCGGCCCTGCTGTTCAACCAGCGGGATGAATTCAAGCTGGAGCCGCTGGAGAAACAGGGTGCCGTCACCGGTCGCCAGGCGATCCGGCTGGCCCGCATCCTGCGCATCTCCCTCATCCTCTGCATGCGCCGGACCCAGGGCACTGTGCCCAGGTTCATGCTGCAAGCCGATGAAGATGCCCTGACCCTGACCCTGCCCAAGGGGTGGCTGGACGAGCACTACCTGCGCGCCAGCGAGCTGCGCCTCGAGGTGGAACGCCAGCAGAAGATGGGCTGGTCCACCCGGCTGCTGGAAGCCTGAGGCGCACACCCCATGGCCGATTACCAACCCGTCAGCTGTGACCTGTACGACTGGCTGGAGATCGCCGCAAGCTGGCAACTGCCCGTCACGATCACCGACCGGGATGGACGAACCTGGGCGGACAGGATCCGCACCATAGAAGCCAGCGACGGAGTGGAATATCTGCTGCTGGAGCGCGCTGAGCGCCTCAGCCTGGCGGACCTGGCAACCCTGGAACTCGTCTGGCAAGGGGAAGAAAAGCGGATCCACTTCGCCCCACCCCGCAGCCAATGAATAGCAAGAGGGCCAACCTGATCAGGTTGGCCCTCTTCGTTTGACGCTCAGACTCCCTGCCAGTCGCCACTCAACTCGCCAGCGCCGCCATCACATAGACGTCGAAGCGGTTGCTCTTGGTCTCGATGGCCATGCTGGGCTTGTGCTCGTTGAGCCAGCCCGCATAGTCGGGCCGCTTCACCACCACCCGCTTGTCAGCCATCCTGAGCGCCGCCGGCAGCAGGGCATCCGCGTCGAGATCCGCCCCCACCAGGGACTGGAACACCCGCATCTCTTTTTTCACCAGCGCCGACTTCTGCTTGTGGGGGAACATGGGATCCAGGTAGATGACCTCCGGCCGCTCGGTCAGCGCCAGCAGGGTCTCCACCGCCGGGCCTTGCAGCAGTTGCATCCGCTCGCGCACCCAGGGGCCTATCTCGGGATCCTGCGCCGCCCGGGTCAGACCGTCCTGGAGCAGGGCCGCCACCACGGGGCTGCGTTCGATCAGGGTCACCTTGCAGCCGAGGGAGGCGAGCACGAAGGCATCGCGCCCGAGCCCGGCGGTGGCATCCACCACGGTCGGCATGGCTCCCGACTTCAATCCCACCGCCTTGGCGATGGACTGGCCGCGCCCGCCACCGAACTTGCGCCTATGGGCCACCGCCCCTTCCACGAAGTCCACATAGACGGCCCCCAGCTTGGGTTCGTCCAGCTTGCGCAGCTCCAACCGCGATTCGGTCAGCACCAGGGCGAAGGGAGCGGGAAACGCCACGTCGGCAAGGCGCTGGCGCAGGGCGTCGAGCTCGCCATCGCGGGCGGGCACTTCACTGAAAACCTGAATATGGGGCATAACATGGACTCATCACGGCGCAGAAGCCGGCATGATAGCAGAAGCGGGGGGTCAGCTCACCGTGGTCAGATTCGCCAAGTTCATTCCCTGACGGTTGAGACTCAGGTACTCGGTCAGATCGTCGAAGGGCAGCGGGCGGCTGAGCAGATACCCCTGGGTGAAGGCGCACCCCTTCTGGCAGAGGAAGTTGAGCTGCTCCCGTGTCTCCACCCCTTCGATCACCACCTGCATGCCGAGGTTGTGCACGATGTTGATGATGCCGTCGAGCAGCAGGCGGTCCTGCTCGTTGAAGGGAATATGGCGCACGAAGGAGCGATCGATCTTCACCAGATCCACCGGGAAGGTACGCAGGTAGTTCAGTGCCGAGTAGCCGGTGCCGAAGTCGTCGATGGCCAGCTTGCAGCCCGCCTCGCGCAGAGCATCGATCCGCACCCTGTGCTGATCGCTGGTCTCCATCAGCAGAGATTCGGTGATCTCGATGATGATGTCCGCCGGATCCAGCTCGAAGTGGCGGATCACCCTGAGCCACTCGTTGGCCTCCGGGTCTATGGTCTGGAACTCCAGGGTGGAGCGGTTGATGGACATCTGCAGATCCGGGAAGCCGGACTGCTGCAATCTGGCCAGATCCCGGCAAGACTGCCACAGCACCAGGGCACCCAGCCCCTGGATGAGCCCCGCCTCTTCCGCCAGCGGGATGAAATCCGCCGGTGAGACCTGACCCCAGTGGGGGTGATACCAGCGCACCAGGGCCTCCAGCTTGGCGACCCGGCCGCTGCGGTTGTCCCAGATGGGCTGGTAGGCCATGGTCAGCTGGCCCAGCTTGATGGCCTCCGCCAGATCGTGCTGCATCTGGTGGCGCTGGCTCACCTCTTCCCGCATGGAGGCGTTGTAGGTGCCGAGGGGGCGTCCCTGGCGCTTGGCGACGAACAGGGCCTGCTCGGCATTGCGCAAGAGCTCGTCGCTATCGCCGCCGTCATTGGGACAGAGGGTGATCCCCAGGGTGGCGGTCACATAGAGGTGCTGGTTGGCCAGCATGAAGGGGCGGGCAAAGCCGCCGATCACCTGCTTGGCAAACACCTCGGCCTGACGGCGGTTGACGATGCCGGGCACCAGGAAGGCAAACTCGTCGCCGCCGATGCGGGCCACCAGGTCCTCGGTGCGCACCCGGCTCACCAGCCGATCCGATACTTCCCGCAGCAGGGCGTCGCCCACATGGTGATCCATGCTGTTGTTGACCGCCTTGAAGTTGTTGAGGTCGAGCACCATGAGGGCGAAGCGCTCCCCCCGCTCGCAGAAGCGGGCCAGACAGCGACCGAACAGCCAGCGGTTGGGCAGGCCGGTGAGGTTGTCGTAGTTGGCCTGGGCGGCGATCTTCTGCTCCGCCAGCTTGGTCTGGGAAAGATCGCTGAAGATGGCGATGTACTGACTGATCTTGCCCCCTTCCCGCACGGCGCTGATCATCAGCTGCTGGGGATAAAGCTTGCCGTTCTTGCGCTTGTTCCACACCTCCCCACGCCAGATCCCCACCCGCTCCAGGGCGTGGTACATGTCCGCATAGAAGGTCTGATCGTGCAGTCCGGACTTGAGCATGCTGGGCCGCTGGCCACACGCCTCCTCCTCGCTGTAACCGGTGATCTTCTCGAAGGCCGGATTGACCGAGATGATGCGACTGTCGGCATCGCACACCAGAATGGCTTCGGAGAGGTTGTCATAGACCCGGTGGGAGAGCTTGAGCTGCTCCGCATGGCGCCTGATGGGATCGATGTTCTCCAGCACCACCATGAGATAGTCGGGGTGCATCTGCTCGTTGCGGATCAGGGTCACCGTCACCCGCCCCCACAGGACGGTCCCATCCCGATGGAGATAACGCTTCTCCTGAGTAAACGCGGGACGCTCTCCCCGCTTGAGGGCGTCGTAGAGCGCAATGCTGGTCTGCCAGTCGTCCGGATGGTTGATTTCGGCGACGGTGAGCTGTTGCAGCTCTTCCTGGCTGTAGCCGAGCATCTTCTCGATGGCCGGGTTCGCCCAGAGGATCTTGCCGCCCAGATCCACCTTGCCGATGCCCACGGGCGCATGGGACATCATGGTGTCCAGGAAGTGGTGATGTTCCGGTTGCGCCGGCTGCTCCTGGCTCTGGCGCTGCTGATACATCAGCGCCAGTTCACGACCGGCGAGCGGGGCCAGCAGACGCAGCAGGCCCACTATCTTCTCCATTCTCGGCATGGCCCGCTTGAACATGACGCTGCACAGGCCGATGGTCTCTCCCTCGGCGTTCTTGAGCGCGACGCCGGCATAGGCTCTCACCTCGCAGCGCTCCAGCACGGCGGCGTGGGGGAACAGCTGGCGGGTGCGATCACTGAACCAGGCTTCACCCTGTTGCATGGCGATCTCGCCCGGAGTGTCGGCGAGGGGGAAGCTGTAGGAGTTGATGTCGAGGGAGGCGGGATAGGCGGCATGCACGGTAAAGAACAGACCCGCCTGATCCTTGCCGGACACCAGGACGAAGTCAGCCCCCACCGCGTTGGCGATTTCACTCACAAAGGCATCAAAATATCCCTGACCACTCGAATGAGACAGGCTGGAGATGATTTGATAGACAGACTCGAGTGCTCGCCTCATGGCAAGGTTCTTTCTCTCCCTGGAAGGTAGAACCCGACTCTACTGAAGAGGCGGGGACAGTGCAAACATGCACTCGGCAAGATATTAAAAAGGCTTGGAAAAAGGGACCAAAAGGTCCCTTTTTCTATCAAAAATCACGTTTCGATCCCACTATGCCGCAAATGTGTACCTGCTTGAAGCTCCCGCAGTGGCGCGGCAGCTCATCCAATCGAGGCTCACTGTGGCGGCGGGACCTCACGCGGCGATACCGCTGTGACGCAGCAGCGCATCCACCTGGGGCTCCCTGCCACGGAAGGCACGGAACAGCTCCATCGGCTCCCTGGAGCCGCCCTTTTCCAGAATGTTCTTCAGGAAGGAGTGGCCCGTGGCCGGGTTGAAGATCCCCTCCTCCTCGAAGCGGGAGAAGGCGTCGGCAGAGAGTACCTCGGCCCACTTGTAGCTGTAGTAGCCCGCCGCGTAGCCGCCCGCGAAGATGTGGGAGAAGCTGTGCTGGAAGCGGTTGAACGCCGGAGGCGTCATCACGGCGACCTGGCTGCGCACCTCATCCAGCAGCGCAGGGATCTGATCCGCTCTGGTCGGGTCAAAGGTCTGGTGCAGACGGAAGTCGAACAGGGCGAACTCCAGCTGGCGCAGCATCTGCATCGCCGCCTGGAAGTTGCGGGCGGTCAGCATCTTCTCCAGCAGATCGGCGGGCAGCGGCTCCCCGGTCTCGTAATGGCCGGAGATGAAGGCCAGCGCCTCGGATTCCCAGCACCAGTTCTCGAGGAACTGGCT
The DNA here is from genome assembly GCF_040908005.1 of Aeromonas sp. s1(2024). Classification (NCBI taxonomy): domain Bacteria; kingdom Pseudomonadati; phylum Pseudomonadota; class Gammaproteobacteria; order Aeromonadales; family Aeromonadaceae; genus Aeromonas; species Aeromonas sp. s1(2024). The sequence goes on from NZ_JBFOCW010000029.1 coordinate 62,361, forward strand.
CGGCAGCTCCACCGCATCCCAGGCCACGCCGTTGATGCCGGCCACGCCGGCCACATCGATGCGGGTCAGCATGTGGTGAATGCCGTGGCCGAACTCGTGGAACAGGGTGACCACTTCGTTGTGGGTGAACAGGGCCGGTTTGCCGTCCACCGGGCCGTTGAAGTTGCAGGTCAGGTAGGCCACCGGCTTTTGCAGGGAGCCGTCCTGACGGTAGCGGCGACCCAGGCAGACATCCATCCAGGCGCCGCCCTGCTTGTGCTCGCGGGCGTAGAGATCCAGGTAGAAGCTGCCGCGCAGCTCGTCATCGGCGTCAAAGATGTCGTAGAAGCGCACGTCCGGGTGCCAGGTGTCGATGCCGAGACGCTCGCGCACCTTCATGCCGAACACCCGCTTGACCACCTCGAACAGCCCCTTCACGACCCGACCGGCGGGGAAATAAGGACGCAACTGCTCATCAGAGACCGAAAACTTGTGCTGTTTGAGCTTTTCTGCGTAATAGGCAAGATCCCAGGCCGCCAGTTCGTCCTGACCGTGCTGCTCGGCGGCAAAGGCGCGGATCTCCTCCAGCTCCGCCTTGCCTTGGGGCAGGGACTTGGCAGCCAGGTCGGTGAGGAACTCCACCACCTGCTCCGGCTTGTCCGCCATCTTGGTCGCGAGGGAGAGTTCGGCATAGTTGGCAAAGCCCAGCAGTCGGGCCAGCTCCCGGCGCAGGGTGAGCAACTCGGTCATGATGGCGGAGTTGTCCCACTTGCCAGCGTTGGGGCCCTGGTCGGAGGCGCGGGTGGTGAAGGCCTCATACAGCTCGGCACGCAGGGCGCGGCTGTCGGCATACATCATCACCGGCAGGTAGGAGGGGATGTCCAGGGTGAACAGCCACCCCTCCTTGCCCTTGAGTTCGGCCATCTGGCGCGCGGCAGCCTGGGCGCTCGCGGGCAGACCAGCCAGCTCGGCCTCGTCGGTCACCAGCTTGTGCCAGCCCTGGGTCGCGTCCAGCACGTTGTTGCTGAAACGGGAGGCAAGCTCCGAGAGGCGGGCCTGGATCTCGCCGTAACGCTGCTGCGCCTCGGCAGGCAGACCGATGCCGGAGAGGCGGAAATCGCGCAGGGTGTTCAGGATCTCCTTGCGCTGGGCATCATCCAGCCGGGGGAAGTCATCGCTCTCGGAGAGGGCCAGATAGGCTTGATAGAGCCCTTCATGCTGACCGACATAGGTCTGGAATTCGGAAAGCAGCGGCAGGCAAGCATCGTGAGCCGCCCGCAGCGCCTCGCTGTTCTGCACGGCGTTGAGGTGGCTGATGGGGGACCAGATCCGGGAGAGGCGGTCGTTGACCTCTTCCAGCGGGGCGATCAGGCTGTCCCAGGTGTGAGGCTCCTTCTGGGCCAGCACATCCTCAATCTTCTGTTTGCAATCGGCGATGGCCTGCGTCACGGCAGGTTGCACCTGATCGGGCTGGATCTGGCTGAAGGGAGGCAGCGAGTCCATTGTCAGCAAAGGGTTAGTCATCTGCGGTACCTCTAAATGCTCTGCAGCCCCTGCCGTCCAGAAGCCTGCTTGGACCATCTAAGATGTAGGCAGAAACCCCATTTATCAAGCCTTTGCCGCCAAGAGACGGGCTTGTTGCCCACTTTTTCAGGCATTTTGTTCATAAAACCAGCACTTCATCTGCCAGAGACGACAATGCCGGCCCGAGGGCCGGCATTGTGAGGGCATGGACACTCCCCGCCTCAGCGTCGGGCGTCCTCTTTCAACCACTGGGCGACCCGCTTGGCGAAGTAGGTGAGGATGCCATCGGCCCCGGCCCGCTTGAAGCAGAGCAGGGATTCCATCACGCACTCTTTCTCCTTGAGCCAGCCATTCTGGATCGCCGCCATGTGCATGGCGTACTCGCCGCTCACCTGATAGGCGAAGGTTGGCACGCCGAACTGATCCTTCACCCGGCGGATGATGTCCAGATAGGGCATGCCCGGCTTGACCATCACGCTGTCCGCCCCTTCGGCGATGTCGAGGGCCACCTCGTGCAGGGCTTCGTTGCCGTTGGCCGGGTCCATCTGGTAGGTGGCCTTGTTGCTCTTGCCGAGGTTGGCGGCGGAGCCCACCGCATCGCGGAACGGGCCGTAGTAGTGGGAGGCGTACTTGGCGGAGTAGGCCATGATCTGCACGTTGACGAAGCCATTCTCCTCCAGCGCCGCGCGGATGGCACCGATGCGGCCGTCCATCATGTCGGACGGTGCCACCATGTCGGCCCCGGCGGCGGCATGGGAGAGCGCCTGCTTCACCAGGATCTCGGTGGTGATGTCGTTCTGCACATAGCCTTCGTCATCGATGATGCCGTCCTGGCCATGGGTGGTGAAGGGGTCGAGCGCCACATCGGTGATGACCCCGAGCTCCGGGAAGCGAGCCTTGAGGGCACGGGTCGCCCGCTGGGCCAGGGCATCCGGGTTGTAAGCCTCTTCCGCCATCAGACTCTTTCTCTCCAGCGGCGTCACCGGGAACAGGGCCACCGCCGGCACACCCAGGGCCACCAGTTCGGCGGCCTCTTCGAGCAGCAGATCGATGGAGAGCCTGTCCACCCCCGGCATGGAGGCAACGGCCTCTCGCTGACCCTCCCCCTCCAGCACGAACACGGGATAGATGAGATCGTCGACGGTCAGTACGTTCTCGCGCACCAGGCGGCGGCTGAAGTCATGTTTGCGCACCCGGCGCAGGCGACGGCCCGGGAAGGCCCCCGGAAGAGTTGTGGCCATGAATCACTCCAAAAGCGGAAGTTGGAAGAATGCGGCGGAGGTGGCCCGGGTATGGGCCAGCAAGGCCTCGGGCGCTTCACCACGGCAGGCCGCCACCACCTGGGCGATGTGCGGCAAAAAAGCGGGTTCGTTGCGTTTGGGCCTGGGTTTCAGATCCCGCGGCACTAGGTAGGGGGCGTCCGTCTCTATCATCAGGCGACCCGCCGGAATGCGGGCCACCTGCTCGCGCAGCAGCTGGCCACGGCGCTCGTCACAGAGCCAGCCGGTCACCCCGATATGCAGCCCCAGCGCCAGGCACTCGTCCAGCTCGGCGTCGGAGCCGGTGAAGCAGTGCAGCACGGCCCCCGGCAGGCGGGGCAACCAGGGGCGCAGGATCTCGACGAATTTGTCATGGGCATCGCGGCAGTGCAGAAACACCGGCATCCCGAGCTCGGCGGCGAGCGCCAGCTGGGCGTCAAACACCGCATCCTGCACCGGGCGGGGGGAGAAATCCCGGTTGTAGTCGAGACCGCACTCGCCGATAGCCACCACCTGGGGCAGGGCCGCCAGTTCCCGCAGGGCGGGCAGGGTCGCCTCATTGACGCTTTTGGCATCATGGGGATGTACCCCGGCGGTGGAGAAGCAGTAACCGGGCCAGCGGGCGGCCAATGCGGCACTTTCGCGGCTGCCGGCCAGATCGGTGCCGGTCAGGATCAGGGCTTCCACCCCGGCGGCGCGCGCGCGTTCCACCAGGTCGGCTTGTTCGCCTGCGAACTGGCTGCTGGTCAGGTTCAAACCGATGTCGATCATGGAGTCAGGGGTTCCGGACAAACGAGGTGCATATCAGGCATTTGAAAACCATCTACTCGATGGAGCCTTACCATACGCCTCGAACGGATGCATGAAAAGAGGAAGGGAGCCTCAGCTCCCCTCTTCCGTTTGTTGCTGCTCTTCGTCCTCTTTCTTCACGTAGAAGCGGGCGAAGAACAGACCTATCTCCCACAGGCCCCACATGGGGATCGCGAGCAGGGTCTGGGAGAAGACATCGGGCGGCGTCAGCAACATGCCGACCACGAAGACCCCGACGATGACGTAGGGGCGCTTCTCCTTCAGGCTCCTGGGGGTGGTCACCCCGGTCCAGCAGAGCAGTATGGTGGCCACCGGGATCTCGAACGCCACCCCGAACGCGAAGAACAGGGTCAGCACGAAGTCCAGGTAGCTGGCGATGTCGGTCGCCACCGTCACCCCGGCGGGGGCGGTACTGGTGAAGAAGCCGAACACCAGGGGGAACACCACGTAGTAGGCGAACGCCATCCCCGCGTAGAACAGCACTGCGCTGGAGGCCACCAGGGGCAGGATCAGCCGCCGTTCGTGCTGGTACAGACCGGGTGCGATGAAAGCCCAGGCCTGATAGAGCAGATAGGGGATCGCCACGAAGAAGGAGACCACCAGGGTCAGCTTGATGGGCGTGATGAAGGGCGTCGCCACATCCGTCGCTATCATGCTGGTGCCTGCCGGCAACTGGCTGAGCAGCGGCTGGGCCACGAAGTCGTAGATGTTGTTGGAGAAGTAGATGAGCGCGATGAACACCAGCAGGATGGCGGAGATGGCGCGCAGCAGACGGGTTCTCAGCTCCACCAGATGGCTGATGAGGGGTTGTTCTGCCTGACTCATGGCTTCACCTCCCCTCTGGCTGCGGACTCGCTGGCAAGCACAGGCTCGCTCTCTCGCTGGCTGTTGACCGGTGGCACCTCTGGGGTCGCGGGCACCGAGGCCGCCACCGGAATGGCTGGCTCAGCCTGGGCGGGCTCCCGAGGCGGGCGGATCTCGTTCTCCCCCTGATAGGGACGATTCACCGACTGGGCGGCCGCTTTCAACTGCTCGATGGACTCCTGCAACTCGGGGCTCAGGTTGTTCATCTGCAACCGTTCGGCCTTCTTCAGATCGTTGTGCAGATCCTGCAACTTGAGCTCCTGCTCAAGCTCGGCCTTGACCGAGTTGGCGGTGCTGCGGATCAGCCTTATCCAGTGGCTGGCGGTGCGGATCGCGACCGGCAACCGCTCGGGGCCCAGCACCACCAGGGCGACGACGCCGATGACGACCAGCTCCCAAAAACCGATGTCGAACATGGCTTAGGCCTGATCTTTGTCTTTCTGCTTGGCGGCTTCGGCGTTGCTGGCCGTCTCGTTCAACTGCTTGGTCGGAAACTCGGCATCTTTCTGCTCGGGTTTGGTGTCGGCCGGCTCATCGGAGAGCGCCTTCTTGAACCCCTTGACCGCCGCGCCCAGATCGCCGCCGATACCGCGCAATTTCTTGGTGCCGAACAACAGCACGACGATGACTGCGATGATCAACAACTGCCAAATACTGATACCACCCATGACTTTCTCTCCGGATAGGCGCCCGATGGCGCAGGTTATTTAATGGGAACGGGTTCGCAACCAACCCAGCAGCCAGCATAACCCGGCGCCGGCGAGGCTGATTTGTCCCCACTCAATGTGTTGTTTCTGGGTCAGCAAGAATACACCCGCGAGCAGCAGGCTGGCTCCAACCCCTAAGAGGTAGCGGGCCTGCCCCTGACGGCGACTGTGGCGACGGAAATCGGCAAACATCTGGTCGAAGTGGTGCTGCTGATGGCGGGCCTGACGCAGGGTCTCATAGACCAGCTCCGGCAGCTCCGGCAGTTTCTCCGCCCAGAACGGCGCCTTCTCCTTGATGGCATTCCACACCGCCTTGGGGCCGACCTGCTCGTGCATCCAGTTCTCCAGATAGGGCTTGGCGGTCTGCCACAAATCCAGCTGGGGATAGAGCTGGCGACCCAGCCCTTCCACATAGAGCAGGGTCTTTTGCAGCAGCACCAGCTGCGGCTGCACCTGCATGTTGAAGCGACGGGCGGTGTTGAACAGATTGAGCAGCACGTGGCCGAAGGAGATCTCGGAGAGCGGTTTCTCGAAGATGGGCTCCAGCACGGTGCGGATGGCGAACTCGAACTCGTCCACCTTGGTATCGGGCGGTACCCAGCCTGACTCCACGTGCAGCTCGGCCACACGGCGGTAGTCGCGATTGAAGAAGGCGAGGAAGTTCTCCGCCAGGTAGCGCTTGTCTTCCCGGTTGAGGGTGCCGACGATGCCGCAGTCGATGCCGATCCAGAGCGGATTCTCCGGGTGTTCGAAAGAGACGAAGATGTTACCCGGGTGCATGTCGGCGTGGAAGAAGCTGTCGCGGAACACCTGGGTGAAGAACACCTCCACCCCGCGCTCGGCCAGCAGCTTCATGTTGGTGCCGTTGGCTTCCAGCGCGGCAATGTCGGAGACCGGAATGCCGTAGATACGCTCCATCACCAGCACCTGCTCACGGCAATGGTCCGTGAACACCTCGGGCACATAGAGCGCCTCGGAGCCGGTGAAGTTGCGGCGCAGCTGGATGGCGTTGGCCGCTTCGCGCATCAGGTTGAGCTCGTCGAGTATGGTCTTGCGATACTCCTCCACCACCTCGACGGGGCGCAGTCGTCCGCTCTGGGGCACGAAACGGGCCACCAGACGGGCCAGGGCCTGCATCAGGCGCAGGTCGGCCTCGATGACCGGCTCGATATCGGGACGGATCACCTTGATGACGATCTCGCGGCCGTTCTCCTTCAACCGGGCGGTGTGCACCTGGGCGATGGAGGCGGATGCCAGCGGCGTCTCGTCGAAGTCATCGAACAGAGTCTCGACGGGGCAACCCAGGCTCTCTTCTATCTGGCGACGGGCGGCCTGACCACAGAAGGGAGGCACCCTGTCCTGCAGCAGGGCCAGCTCTTCGGCAATGTCAGGAGGCAGCAGGTCTCGGCGGGTCGAGAGCATCTGGCCGAACTTGATGAAGATGGGGCCCAGGGCCTCGAAGGCGAGGCGAATGCGGGCGCCACGGCTCATGCCTTGTTGCTTGTTCTTGAGCCAGAACAGACTGCGACGGGCCAGACGGCCAGGCCAGGGCTGATAACGGGCGGGCACCAGCTCGTCGATGCCCTGTTCCAGCAGGATGCTGACGATGCGATAGAGGCGTTTGAACTCCTTCGGGGTCATCAGCTCACCTGCTGTTCGAGGCGGGCAAGCCGCAACTCGATCGCCTTCATCTGTTGGGCCAGCTCTTCGACATCGTCATTGAAGCTCGCCACTTCCAGCGGACCCGGGGCAAGCCTCGCCTCCTCGGTCAAATACTCGGCCACTTGACGCTGGGAACGGCACAACTCTCGCCCCACAAAACGGCGAGCCTGACGGGCACCACTGCACAGGGTGTGGGCCACCACATCGCCGGTGTAGCGGGACAGCTCCTCTTCCCAGTCGATATCGAGCTCGCCAAGCAGGGCGCTGAATGCCTGCACCAGCTGGGGGTCACCGCTCAGGTCCAGCTTCTCCTCGCGGATATAGCGGGTCAGGGCGGAAGGCTCTTTGAGCAGGCCGAGGGCGGTCAGGGAGAGGCTCAGCACCGCATCCGCCTCCCCTTCAAACCTGGCCAGCACATCCAGACGGCGCTCCGAGAAGACAAACCAGAGCGGCTTGAGCTCGCGCAGCTCCAGTTTGAGTACCTTGCCCGTCAGCTTGCGCAGCCGCTCCGGGCTCTGTTTGTCCAGGGCCAGCAACTGGTTGAGGCTGGTTTCGATCACTGCGGTGACCATGGCATCCATCGGCATAGGCGACCTTAAAACTTGTAACCGCGGTGCAGGGCAACCACGCCCTGGGTCAGGTTGTAGAACTCAACCTGTTCGAACCCGACATTCTCCATCATGCCTGCCAGGGTCTGCTGATCCGGGTGCATGCGGATGGATTCCGCCAGGTATTTGTAACTTTCGCTGTCATTCGCGACGATTTCGCCCATTTTCGGCAGCAATTTGAAGGAGTAGAGATCATACAGCTTGGCGATCACTTCGCTCACCGGCTTGGAGAACTCCAGCACCAGCAGGCGGCCACCCGGCTTGAGCACCCGGAACATGGAGGCAAGCGCCTTGTCCTTGTCGGTGACGTTGCGCAGGCCGAAGCCGATGGTGATGACGTCGAAGTGGTTGTCCGGGAAGGGGAGCGCCTCGGCATTGGCCTGTACGTAGGAGACGTTGTTGGCCACCCCCAGGTTGCGCAGCTTGTCGCGGCCCACTTTCAGCATGGAGTCGTTGATGTCCGCCAGGACCACCTGACCGGTCTCGCCCACGATGCGGGAGAACTTGGCGGTCAAATCCCCTGTGCCGCCAGCCAGATCCAGCACCTTCTGTCCTTTGCGGACACCGGAGCAGTCGATGGTAAAGCGCTTCCAGAGGCGATGGATGCCGAACGACATCAGATCGTTCATCAGATCGTACTTGGCCGCTACCGAATGAAAGACACCGGCGACCAGGGTTTCCTTCTCGGTCGCTGCCACGGTTTTATAGCCAAAATGCGTAGTAGTAGTCTGTTCCGACATCCCTCAAATACCCATAGAGCAAAGAATGGCCGCCAGTTTACCAGAGCCGATGGCGTGCGGACACCTCAAACCCGGCTTGCGACCAACTGCATACCCAGCACGACCATGGCCAGACAGAGGAACAGATTGAGACCGATATTGAGCAGCGCCTTCAGATAGGCCCCTTGCTGGGCCAGCACGACCGTGTCGAGGGCAAAGGAGGAGAAGGTGGTCAAGGCGCCGAGGATACCCACCATCAGCAATGGCTTCATCGGGTGTTCCACCACGTGACCATGGCTGATCAGGGCATAGGCAATCCCCATGATGAAGGAACCCACCACGTTGACCACCAGGGTGCCATAGGGAAAGTGGCGTCCCAGCAGCCATGCCATCAGCTCGGCGATGCCAAAGCGCAGGCAGGCACCGAAGGCGCCCCCGACAGCGACAAATAACCAGGTTTGCATCAAGCAGTCTCCAAGATTGTCAGGTTGGCATTATGCAAAATCTCGACAGCAGGGGACAGCCGGGCAATTAATCGACCCGGCAAGACCCTAGCGGCGAAAGTCTACCCGTTCTGGATTCACAAGATGGAGGGTCGTCTCGGCCGGGCGAGTATCGGCGATGACTCTGCCATGACGGATGGAATAACATACCGGCACCTGGCGGCGCACCGCATCGAAACCATTCTCTGCAGGAAGGATCAGCAGGTTGGCGGGCTTGCCCACCTCGATGCCGTAGCGATCCTGCACGTTCAGGGTGCGGGCACTGTGACAGCTGATCAGCTTGAGACTGTCGTTGATCTGTTCGTAGCCCATGATCTGGCAGACATGCAGCCCCATATGCAGCACCTGCAACATGTTGGCCGTGCCCATGGGATACCAGGGATCGAACACGTCGTCGTGGCCGAAGCAGACGTTGATGTTCGCCTCCAGCATCTCCTTCACCCGGGTGATGCCACGACGCTTGGGATAGGTATCGAAGCGCCCCTGCAGGTGAATGTTTACCAGCGGATTGGCGACGAAGTTGATGTCCGCCATCCTGAGCAGCCGGAACAGCCGCGAGGCATAGGCTCCGTTATAGGAGTGCATGGCGGTGGTGTGGCTGGCGGTTACCCTATGGCCAATACCGCGCTCGTAGGCCAAGGTTGCCAGCGTCTCGATAAAACGGGACTGTTCGTCATCGATTTCGTCGCAATGCACATCCACCAGAACCTGATATTTCTCCGCAAGATCGAAGACGTAGTGCAGACTCTCGACCCCGTACTCCCGGGTAAACTCGAAATGGGGGATGGCACCGATCACGTCGGCCCCCAGCTTGAGAGCCTCTTCCAGCAATGCCTTGCCGTTGGGGTAGGAGAGGATCCCCTCCTGTGGGAAGGCCACTATCTGCAGCTCCACCCACTCCTTCATCTCCTCCCGCACCTCCAGCATCGCCTTCAGGGCGACCAGATTGGGGTCGGAAACATCCACGTGAGTCCGCACGAACTGGATGCCGTTGGCAATCTGCCATTTCAGTGTCTGGATGGCGCGTTGTTTCACATCCTCATGGGTCAGCAGCGCCTTGCGCTCGGCCCAACGCTCGATCCCCTCGAACAGGGTGCCGGAGAGGTTCCAGCTCGGCTCGCCAGCCGTCTGGGTTGTATCGAGGTGAATGTGCGGTTCGATAAAGGGGGGGATGACAAGGCCTTGCTCACCATCAAGCTCGCGGGCAGAGAGCAGCTGAGTGCTCATGGGCTCGATGGCCCGGATCACGCCTCCCTGACAGAGGATTTGCCACATCCCTTCCCTGCCCGCCAGACGCACATTCCTAATCAGCATGTTCTTCCCCTTCGAAAGCGTAGTTGTCTTTGCCAATCCACAACTTAGCCCGGATCCCTTTAATAGAGAAGCGCCGCCCGGAAAGCATACGGGATAGAAAGGGAAGATATGTCAGCAACAAGAAGGTGCGACATTGCAGGACTGCAATTTGCGATGGATGGCCGAAAGGCAGATACAAAAAAGCCTCCCGATTGGGAGGCTTTCTCATTTAATGGTGCTGATACCCAGAATCGAACTGGGGACCTCATCCTTACCAAGGATGCGCTCTACCGACTGAGCCATATCAGCACACTAACCGATAAAGACCACGCTCAATGCGTAATCTAAAATTGGGTGCCTGGCAGTGTCCTACTCTCGCATGGCGAATGCCACACTACCATCGGCGCTACAGCGT
>NZ_JBFOCW010000003.1:0-164104 GCF_040908005.1 Aeromonas sp. s1(2024)
ATGTGCGAAGGTGGCGGAATTGGTAGACGCGCTAGCTTCAGGTGTTAGTGCCCCCCGGGTGTGAGGGTTCGAGTCCCTCTCTTCGCACCATGCTTCTGGCATGTAAAACGCAGAAAATGCGCTCCAACCGCATTTAAAAACCAGCTGGAGAAAATCAGTGTGCGAAGGTGGCGGAATTGGTAGACGCGCTAGCTTCAGGTGTTAGTGTCCCACGGATGTGAGGGTTCGAGTCCCTCTCTTCGCACCATCATTCTGCAAAGGCCCGTTACGAGAGTAACGGGCCTTTTGTGTTTTCATGCCCCATGGCTATGCTGTTGAAGATGCTGCGCCACCACGGGGGTTTTCCCATGATCCTGGATACCGATATTCACAACTTCTATGAGCATCTGGTGCTCAAGGAGATAGAAAAGCAGGGGTTGGCTCGAACATTGACCCCCTATCAGCTGGCAGACCTCTGCTGCCTGACACTCAACCAGCTTCCCTCACACTACATCCGTCACGATGTCGACATGATCTACTTCACGACAGACGCCGAACGCAGCGAGATGGAGAAGAAGGTCATCGCCTCCCTGCGCCAGGCCTACGACAAGATCCAGGCCGTCCCCACTCGCCAGGCTTAATGCCAGCCCTGCTGCCAGAGCAGAGTGACGACCCCTGTCATTCCCGCAACCGGCAGCAGGATCAACACCGGTCTCAGCCTGGGTTCCAGCATGACCCAGGCAGCCAGCAAGAACCCCAGGCTCCAGAACCCGTATTCCTTCTCCTGACCCCAGACCAGCACCACCAGAAGGGCGGCCAAGAGCAGAGCGCGTGCTATCCAGTTCATTGGCATTGGTCCGAAAAAAGATTAATGATAACCATTATCATATTTGGTGTTGCCATCTGCAATCGAACTTGCCTATGGATCTCCGGCTATCAAACGGTGTCGATTGAACAGTGAAAAATGCCGATTAGATCAACTATTTTGTGGGATTTTAAAATTTTAAAGCTGTTTTTCCGAATGAGCAGGGATTTTACACCTCCGCTTTATGGTAGATTGCGCCCTCTTTTGGTAAGCCTCTCGGGATCGACACATCCGCAGGACGAGAGGGGCTGACCTTGGCGAGCAAGAGTTTAGGGAGCGTCTATGCAAAACCAACAACACCACATCCGATTGCCGGGCATGTCGCAAGTATTTGCCTGCCTGGCCATTTTCCTGGCCCTGGCCTTCTCCTTCACCAGCGTGCTGGATCTGCCAATCCAGCTGGCACTGTTCATCGCCTGGTTCGTCATCATGGGGCTCGGCATCAAGCTCGGCCATGATTACAAATCCCTGGAACAGGCGGCAGTCGACGGCGTCGCCAAGGGGATGGGGGCCATCCTGATACTGATCTCCGTCGGTGCCCTGGTGGGCACCTGGATTGCCGGCGGCATCGTCCCCAGCATCATCTACTTCGGCCTCAAGGTGATACACCCCTCCATCTTCCTGCTGGCGACCCTGATCATCTGCTCTCTCACCTCGCTGGCCACCGGCACCTCCTGGGGCTCGGCGGCCACCGCCGGCATCGCCATGATGGGTATAGGCCACAGCCTGGGGGTACCCGCGCCGCTGGTAGCCGGTGCCGTGCTCTCCGGCGTCTACTTCGGTGACAAGCTCTCCCCGCTCTCCGACTCCGTGGTGCTGGCCTCGACCATGTCCAACGTCGACGTGATGGAACACATCAAGGGGATGCTGCCCATCAGCCTGTTCTCCTACGTCATCACCGCCGCCCTGTTCACCGTGGTCGGCATGCAGTACTCCGGCAACGTCAGCCTGGAGCAGGTCAATCTGGTGATGGACGCCCTCGACAAGCAGTTCAACATCACCCCCATGGCCATAGTGCCCGTGGTGCTGGTGCTGGGCCTGTTGGCCAACCGCAAGCCCGCCTTCCCGGTGATCAGCTTCGGCGCCTTGCTGGGTCTTGTCTGGGCCATCGTCTTCCAGGACATGGATCCGGTGAAGGCGATGCACTCCGCCTACAGCCCGTTTGCCATCACCTCAGGCGTCGATTTCATCGACAACATCCTGGGCCGTGGCGGCATGGAGTCCATGCTGGGTTCCGTGGCCGTCATCATCTTCGGCTTGGGCTTCGGCGGTCTGCTGGAGAAGGTCGGCATCCTCTCCGTCATCGCCAGTGCCTTCGAGAAGCGCATCAACAGCGCCGGCAGCCTGACCAGCCACACCATCGGCACCGCCTTCCTGGCCAACGTGTTCGGTTCCGCTATGTATGTATCGCTGATCCTGACCCCCAAGATCATGGCCAAGAACTACGACAGACTGGGGCTTGCGCGCAAGAACCTCTCCCGCAACGCCGAGTTTGGCGGCACCCTCACCTGCGGCATGGTGCCCTGGAGCGACAACGGCATCTTCATGGCAGGGGTCCTCGGGGTAGCGACCCTCGACTACCTGCCCTACATGTGGCTCAGCTTCACCTGCATCATAGTGACCATCACCCTCGCCTATCTGGGCAAGGGAGTGAACCGTGTACCGGTCACAGAGGCGGTGACAACCCGCTAATTTCCGTAAAAACAACGACAAAGGCGCCATCACAGCGCCTTTTGTCTGGGTGCGATTCGAGGTTAAGCTGGCACCCACCTTGATCCCACGTGGCAGGACGCCCAGATGAACTTCACCTTTCGCCAGATCCGCTATTTCGTGGCGGTGGCCGACAGCTTCTCGGTGAGCCGGGCAGCCGCCGAGCTGCACATCTCCCAGTCGGCGGTCACCAGCGCCATCCGCGAGCTGGAGACCGAGCTCGGCGCGCCCTGTTCGAGCGCAACCCGCGCGGCGTCAGCCTCACCACCCAGGGCCACCAGTTTCTGCTGCACGCCCGTCGCATCCTAAGCGCCATGACCGAAGCCGGCCAGTCCCTCAAGGCGGTGGCCCAGCAGGATCAGGGGCGGCTTACCATAGGCGTAACCACGCTGGTGGCAGGCTACTATCTGTCGGAGGCTCTCGGCCGTTTTCGCCGCGCCTTCCCGGCGGTACAGATCGAGGTGAAGGAGGATGAGCAGCCCTATCTCGAACACCAGATCGTCAACGGCGAGGTGGACGTGGGGATCCTGATGACCAACCGCACCATCCGCCAGGAGGCGTTCGATACCGAGTTGCTGACCCGCTCGCCGCTGCGGGTCTGGCTCGCCGCCAACCACCCCCTCTGCGCCGAGTCGACCCTCTCCCTCAAGGCGCTCGGCGAGGAGCCCATGATCTCGCTGACCGCCGACCAGCTGGACCAGATCATCGGCGGCGGCCTGCGCCGCTACGGCATCTCGCCGCGCATCGTGCTGCGTACCGCCTCGGTGGAGGCGGTACGCAGCCTGGTGGCGAGCCAGCTCGGACTCGCCCTGCTGCCGGACTTTGCCTACCGCCCCTGGTCGCTGGAGCAGGAGCGGGTCGAGGCCCGCGCCATCAAGGAGCCCATTCCCGCCATCGACATTGGCCTGGTGTGGCGGCGCGGCTCGCGCCTTGACTGGGCCGCACGCGAGTTCATCGACATCGCCAGAGATCAGAGCCGGCTGCGGGCCCGCCAGCACCTCCCCCGCTAGGACTGAGCCTGAACAGCCGTGACTCCGGCAAAAAAACAGATTCATCTGCACTCGATATCGATTTTGCAGATACCAAAGCCGTTAAAAATTGAAATTCTCATTGCTCCCGGCTTCTCCTACGCTCATGGCTGGTTAACAGGATGTTAATGCCTACTGTGGCGCCGCCACGGTTGCCAATCATGCAAGGAGAGCAAGATGAAATTGACCCCTCTGACCCTGGCCCTGATCCCGGTGCTGCTGGCAGGCCAGGTCCAGGCTGCCCCCACCACCCTCGGCAAGGGTGAAGGCCAGCTCAACATCGTGGCCTGGGCCGGCTACGTGGAGCGCGGCGAGACCGACAAGAACTACGACTGGGTCACCGGCTTCGAGAAAGAGACCGGCTGCAAGGTCAACGTCAAGACGGCCGCCACCTCGGACGAGATGGTGGCGCTGATGAACGAGGGAGGCTTCGATCTGGTGACCGCCTCCGGCGACGCCAGCCTGCGCCTCATCGCCGGCGGCAAGGTGCAGGTGCTCAACCTGGCGCTCATCCCGAGCTACGGCAAGATAGACCCCCGCCTGCAGAATGCCCCCTGGCACACGGTAGACGGCAAGCACTACGGCGTGCCCTACCAGTGGGGCGGCAACATCTTGATGTACAACACCAAGGTGTTCCCCAAGGCGCCCGACTCCTGGAGCGTGGTGTTCGAGGAGCAGACCCTGCCGGACGGCAAGTCCAACAAGGGGCGGGTGCAGGCATTTGACGGCCCCATTCACATCGCCGATGCGGCCCTCTATCTGATGAGCCACCAGCCGGCGCTCGGCATCAAGGATCCCTACGAGCTGAACGAGGATCAGTACAAGGCCGCCCTCGACCTCCTGCGCCAGCAGCGCAAGCTGGTCGGGCGCTACTGGCACGATGCCTTCGTCCAGATCGACGACTTCAAGAACGAGGGGGTGGTGGCCTCCGGCTCCTGGCCGTTCCAGGCCAATACCCTGATCGCCGACAAGCAGCCCATCGCCACGACGGTGCCCAAGGAGGGCGTCACCGGCTGGGCCGATACCAGCATGGTGCACAGCGAGGCGAAGAACCTCACCTGTGCCTATCAGTGGCTGGAGCACTCCCTCAACAACAAGCTGCAGGGGGATCTCGCCTCCTGGTTCGGCTCCGTGCCCGTGGTACCGGCCGCCTGCGAGGGCAATGCCCTGCTCGGGAAAGAGGGGTGCAAGACCAACGGCATCGACAACTTCGATCGGGTTCACTTCTGGCGTACCCCTGTCTCCCAGTGCAAGAGCCAGGGAACCTGCGTGCCCTACTACCGCTGGGTCTCGGACTATATCGCTATTCTGGGTGGCCGCTGATGCTGGTAGAACAAGGCCATATCCCAGCGGCAGGGAACCTGCGTGCCCTACTATCGCTGGGTTTCGGACTATATCGCCATCCTGGGTGGCCGCTAAGACCGGATAACCAGATGGGGCCGGACAGGAGTCCGGCCCGCTTCCCACACAGACAAGGACGTCCCATGAATGCCGTACAATTTGACCGGGTCAGCCGCCACTATGGCGAGGTGAAGGCGGTCGACGACATCTCCTTCCAGATCCCGGCCGGCGAGTTTTTCACCCTGCTGGGGCCGAGCGGTTCCGGCAAGACTACCTGCCTGCGGATGATCGCGGGCTTCGAATACCCGAGCGAGGGGGAGATCCAGCTGTTTGGCGAGCCCTGCTCCACCGTGCCCCCCTACGATCGCAACCTCAATACCGTGTTTCAGGACTATGCCCTGTTTCCCAACATGGATGTGCGCGACAACATCGGCTACGGCCTGATGCTCAAGGGCGTCGCCAAGGCGGAGCGTTACCGCAAGGTGGACGAGATGCTGGAACTGGTGCGCCTGCCCGGCGTCGGCAACCGCAAGCCGGGCCAGCTCTCCGGCGGCCAGCGCCAGCGCATCGCCATCGCCCGGGCACTGATCAACCAGCCGCGCATCCTGCTGCTGGACGAGCCGCTCGGGGCCCTCGACCTCAAGCTGCGCGAGCAGATGCAGCTCGAACTGAAAGCCTTGCAGCGCCAACTCGGCATCACCTTCATCTTCGTCACCCACGATCAGCAGGAGGCGCTCTCCATGAGCGACCGCATCTGCATCTTCAATCAGGGCAAGATCGAGCAGATTGCCGCGCCGGATACCATCTACGACGCCCCCGCCACCCCCTTCGTCGCCCGCTTCGTCGGCACCGTCAACCTGTTCGAGGGGGAGCAGGCCCGCCGTCTGTGCGGCGATGCTCAGCAGATGATGGTGCGCCCGGAGCGGATCCGCCTCGCCGAGGCCGGCACACCGGGCTGGTCAGGGGAGGTGCGCGAAGTGGAGTACCTCGGCCCCTTCGGGCGCTACCGGGTCGATCTTGGCGAGCAGCTCGAGCTTATCGTCAACCACCCCAACGAGGGCCAGGCCCGTCTGCCCCGTGGCGCCCGGGTCAACCTCAGCTGGCCGGAGCAGGCGATCCATCGCCTGCACACCGCCCCTCTGGGAGCTCAACCATGAGCGCCCCCCACTGTGCGAGCCTTGCCATGAGCCAACCCACTGCCCCCCTCTCCTATCGGCCGCTGCGGCGCCTCTCCACCCTGCTCTACGGGCGGCCAGGTCTGTTGCTGGCCATCCTGCTCGGGCCCCCCCTGATCTGGCTCGGCATCATCTATGTCGGCTCCCTGCTGATGCTGCTCTCCAACGCCTTCTTCGGGCTGGACGAATTCAGCGGCCAGATCCGCCACGAGCTGGGGCTGCAGAACTTCGTCGCCCTGCTGCGGGCGGAGAACCTGGACGTGATCCTGCGCACCGTCGGCATGTCGCTGCTGGTGACCCTGGCCTGTGCCCTGCTCGGTTTTCCGATCGCCTACTACATGGCGCGCTATACCAGCGGCAAGACCCGGGCCCTGTTCTACGTCGGCATCATGCTGCCGCTCTGGTCCAGCTATCTGGTGCGGGTCTACGCCTGGAAGCTGATCCTGGCCAAGGAGGGGGTCATCAGCTGGCTGGCAGACACCCTGGGGCTGGACTGGCTGCTGGACGCCATCCTCTCGCTGCCGGTGATCGGGGGGCCGTCGTTGTCGTTCTCGCGCATCGGCACCTTCATCGTGTTCGTCTACGTCTGGCTGCCCTTCATGATCCTGCCCATCCAGGCTGCGGTGGTGCGGATCCCGCGCTCCTTGCTGGAGGCGAGCGGCGATCTCGGCGCCACCCCGGCCCAGACCTTTCGCACCCTGATCCTGCCGCTGGCCCTGCCCGGCGTGGTGGCGGGCTCCATCTTCACTTTCTCCCTGACGCTGGGGGACTACATCATCCCCGGCATCATAGGCAACTCCACCATGTACATAGGTCAGGTGGTCTACATGCAGCAGGGCACGGCGGGCAACCTGCCCTTCGCCGCCGCCTTCTCGCTGGTGCCGATCCTCATCATCGCCATCTACCTGACCATCGCGAAACGTCTGGGGGCCTTCGATGCGCTTTGATACCCATATGTCACTCATCCACACACGTTCGCAGGTGCCCATCCTGATCATGGCTATTCACCTGACGACAGCGAAACGCTTGGGGGCCTTCGATGCGCTCTAATACTTCCATGAAGCGGGACCATGGCAGCCAGCCCTCCGGCCTGCTCAAGTACGCGGCCATCGGCGGTCTCCTGTTCCTGCACTTTCCGATCCTGTTCATCTTCCTCTACGCCTTCACCAGCGAGAGCAAGAGCTACCAGTTCCCACCGCCCGGGCTCACCCTCAAGTGGTTCGAGGTGACCCTCAACCGCCCCGACGTGTGGCGCGCCATCCAGCTGTCGCTGGAGGTAGCGGGGCTGGCGACGCTGGCCGCCATGGTGCTCGGCACCCTGGCGGCGGGGGCCATCGCCCGCAGCCGCTTCTTCGGCCAGGAGGTGGTGTCGCTCTTGCTGGTGCTGCCCATCGCCCTGCCCGGCATCGTCACCGGCATCGCGCTGCGCTCAGCCTACGGGGTGATGGAGATCCCTTTCAGCTTCTGGACCATCGTCATCGGTCACGCCACCTTCTGCGTAGTGGTGGTCTACAACAATGCCCTGGCCCGCTTTCGCCGCACCAACCAGAGCCTCATCGAGGCGTCGATGGATCTCGGTGCCGACGGCTTCCAGACCCTGCGCTACGTGATCCTGCCCAACCTCGCCACCGCCCTGCTGGCGGGGGGCATGCTGGCGTTCGCGCTCAGCTTTGACGAGGTGATCGTCACCACCTTCACCGCTGGCCAGCAGACCACGCTGCCGATCTGGATGTATCAGGAGCTGATCCGGCCACGGGACAGGCCGGTCACCAACGTGGTGGCGCTCATCATAGTGGCCTTCACCACCATTCCCATTCTGCTTGCCTACTACCTCACCCGCGACGGCCAAGACGTTGCCGGCAGTGGCAAATAACGACTCAACGCGTGCGCAAGGATGCAACCATGAAACTCTCTACCCAACTTTTGATCGACGGTCAGTTCGTCACCGGTGACGGCCAGGCCGAGCCCATCCTCAACCCGGCCACCGGGGAGCTCATAGCCTCCGTGCCAGAAGCCTCGTTCGAGCAGGTGAACCGGGCGGTGAACGGCGCCCAACGCGCCTTCGCCCAGTGGAGCCGCACCACCCCGGCCCAACGCAGCACGCTGCTGCTGCGCCTGGCTGATGCCATCGAGCGCCACGCCGAGGAGTTTGCGGCGCTCGAATCCCTCAACTGCGGCAAGCCCTATCTGGCGGTGCTCAATGACGAGCTGCCGGCGGTAGTGGACTGCTTCCGCTTCTTCGCCGGCGCGGCTCGCTGCCTGCAGGGGCCGCTGGCGGGGGAGTACATCGAGGGGCACACCAGCATGATCCGCCGCGATCCCATCGGGGTGGTGGGCAGTATCGCCCCCTGGAACTATCCGTTGATGATGGCGGCCTGGAAGATGGCCCCCGTGCTCGCCGCCGGCAATACGGTGGTGCTCAAGCCCTCCGAGCAGACCCCGCTCACCGCCCTGCGCCTGGCGGAGCTGGCCAGCGAGCTCTTCCCCCGCGGCGTCATCAACATCGTCTGCGGCCGGGGCGAGAGCGTGGGGGCACCGCTGGTGGAGCACCCGCTGGTGCGCATGGTGTCGCTGACCGGTGACATCGCCACTGGCCAGAAGATCCTGCAGAGCGCCGCCCGCACCATGAAGCGCACCCATCTGGAGCTTGGCGGCAAGGCGCCGGTCATCATCTTTGACGATGCAGACTTGGAGGCCGTGGTGGCCGGCATTCGCACCTTCGGCTTCTACAACGCCGGCCAGGATTGCACAGCCGCTTGCCGCATCTATGCCCAGGGCAAGATCTACGACAAGTTCGTCGCCGCCATGACCGAGGCGGTTGCCTCCATCAAGGTGGGCGGTCCGCGCGAGGAGGGGGTGGAGATGGGGCCGCTCATCTCGGACCGGCAGCGCAACCGGGTGGCCAGCTTCGTGGAGCGGGCCCAGAGCAGCGGTCACGTGGAGGTGACGGCGGGAGGCAAGATCCGCCCCGGCAACGGTTTCTTCTTCGAACCGACCCTGATCGCCCACGCCCGTCAGGAAGATGAAATCGTGCGCCGGGAGGTGTTCGGCCCGGTGGTGTCGGTGACCCGCTTTGGCGACGCCGAGCAGGTGGTGCAGTGGGCCAACGACTCGGACTACGGCCTCGCCAGCTCGGTCTGGACCCGGGATCTCGGCCTTGCCAGCAAGGTAGCCAGCCACCTGCAGTACGGCTGCACTTGGATCAACACCCACTTCATGCTCACCTCCGAGATGCCCCACGGCGGCATGAAGATGTCCGGCTACGGCAAGGATCTCTCCCTCTACGCGCTGGAGGACTACACGGTGCCGCGCCATATCATGGTCAAGCTCTAGGCTCCACTCCGTCCCCCTGAAAACAAGATGGTCCCTTGGGGCCATCTTGTTTTGCATCAGGTCTGTGCATCCCTGCAGTGCACCGACGCAGCGTCACCATTCACCCGACCGCGACCCGCATCAACGTCATGACAACCGCCACAACCAGTGGTGATCCAGAATAAGCAGACCAAACAGCAGCATCAGGTGATAGATGGAGAAACGGAAGGTGCGCATCGCCTGGCCGGGCCGATCCCCGTACTTCAACAGCCAACCATGCCAGCAGAATCCGAGGTTCAACCCAAGGCTGCCGACCAGGTAGACAAGCCCCGACATGCCGATCAGATAGGGCAGCAGACAGACGAGCGTCAGGATCAGCAGATAGAGCAGGATGGCGGTCTTGGTGAAATCGGTGCCGTGGGTGACCGGCAGCATGGGAATGTCGGCACCGGCATAGTCATCGCGCCGGTGGATGGCCAAAGACCAGAAATGGGGCGGCGTCCAGGTAAAAATGATCATCACCAGCAGCCAGGGCTCGGCCGAAAGCTGCCCCGTGATGCTGGTCCAGCCCAAGAGCGGTGGCATGGCTCCCGCCAATCCGCCGATAACAATATTCTGCGGCGTGGCCCGCTTCAGCAGCAGGGTATAGACAACCGCATAGCCGAACAGGCTGGCCAGGGTTAGCCAGGCAGTCAGGGGATTCACGCCCCAATGGAGCAGAACAAACCCCGACAGCGCCAGACAGATCGCGAAACTCATCGCCTGCCCCGGCGTGATCCGTCCCATGGCGACCGGGCGCCAGCGCGTTCTGCGCATCCGGGCATCGATGCCGCTATCCAGAGAGTGGTTCATGGCCGCCGCCCCGGCAGCGAGCAGTCCAATCCCCGCCAGGCCCAGTATCATCTCGTCCAGAGAGGCGCGTGTCGGCTCGGCCAGCAGCATGCCCACCCAGGCGGTCAGGAGCAGCAGGGCGACCACCTTTGGTTTGGTCAACTGACAATAATCGTGCACCCGGCGGAGGGCGAAGCGCTGCACCCGCCCTCTCCCATTCATGTCCGGCTCCTGACCATCCCAGGGGATGCCAAGGGGTCGTGATGATGCAAAGAGAGGCTCCCGCGCGCCAGCACACAACAGGCCAGCAGGTGGGCGGCCACCAGATTGTGTGCAAGGGCGTTGGCCAGCGGCAGGGCCAGATGGACGTTCGCCAATCCCAAGGCAATCTGCACGGTCAGCAGACCCAGCAACAACCAGCCAAACCCTCTCAAGGGGGGCCGCTGGCAGAGCAGCGCGAGGGCGAAAGCTCCCACCAGCAAGGCCGTGGTCAGCGCTCCCAGGCGATGGGCGATGTGAATGGTCTGGCGCGCCTCCTTGCCCAGCACGCCGAACTCATAGCTGGCGTGCCCCAGAGGGAGATGAAAGGCTTGCGCCCAATTCAGCTCTGCCTGCCAGTTGCCCTGGCACAAGGGAAACTCCACACACGCCATGGCCGCATAGTTCGCCGACGTCCAGCCCCCCAGCGCGATCTGCAGCAGCAACACGCCACAGGCCATGCTGCCAAGCCAGGACACCCCCTGGTGTACGGGCGGGGGTGAAGGGAAACCAGCCAATTCGGCCCGATAGAGCCAAAGCAAGGTCAGGATGGCGAAGCCGCCCAGCAGATGAGTGGTCACCACCAGGGGATGCAGGGCCAGGGTCACCGTCCACATACCCAGTGCCGCCTGACCCGCAACCAGCACCAGCAAGATGAGCGAGAGGTGGCGCAGTCGGCCGCCTGCACGCCAGCCCAAGCCGGACAGGAGCACAATCACGCCTCCCAGCACCCCGGCGAAGTAGCGATGCACCATCTCGCTGCGCGCCTTGTGAGGAACAAGCGGGCTGGCCGGATAGCGCTGTGCCGCCAGTTCCGCATGCTCGGCGCGGGGAATGGCCAGGGAACCATAGCAACCAGGCCAATCGGGGCAAGCCAACCCGGCATCCGTCAACCGGGTATAAGCACCGAGCGCGATGACAAGAACTGCCAGCGCAATGGCCACGGATGCCAGCCTCTTGTGCATCTTCATATGCCGCCTCGTTGACCGTGCAGTCACCAGAAGATGCGAGTTCCATGCCGGCGGCATCGTCACTGCACCCCACGCTGATATTTGAGCAGTTGCTGCAGATCCGACAGTACCGCCTTGCCAAGCAATGGCCAGGTCGTCGTGCTGCCGGGTACCTCGTAACGCAAGATGGCCAGCCCGCGGGCGTCCACCAGCAGTATATCCCCCTCCCTCATTTCACTGTTTGCCTCGTGAGATGGCGTCAACTGGACCAGCTCCAGCTTGTCCAGATTACGGCCAAGTGCGGCCTGGATACGTGCCATCAGCGCGGGGACCTGCCGGCATTGCCCCTCGCAGCGAGAGGCCACCAGATAGACCAGTCGCCATTGGTGCTGATGGGCAGGAAGCGGTTGCAACAGGTAGATCTCCTGGTGCAGCCAGTGCCCCTTGCTACGCGTGCCGGGCTCATACCAGCCCTGGTGAAGAGTCAGAGCCGCCAGCACCACAGGCAGCAGGATCACCGCAGCAAAGAGCACTGGTACCCGCCAGCGTCGCCATCCGCTCATGGGGAGCACCTCCTTGTCAGCATGACCCCCCCTGACAGAACCACCAGCGCCAAGCCGAGCCATTGCACCGCATAGGCCCGGTGTTTTTCGGGCGGCATGACATTGTGCTGGTAGTGATAGAGGAATGGGGTTCGTCTTTGATACAACACGGCGTCTGCAAGCGGGGCTCCGATTGCCTGTCGCAGGGTCTCGACCCTGATGGATTGCAGCCGGTTCGGGTAGGGGCCTGGTTCTATGTTCTGTCCCAACAGGAAGCCGCCGGGAGCCATGCGCAGCACACCTTCAAGGGTCATTGCGGCGGGGATGGCGGGATTGGGCAATTGCGACCTGTCGGATGGCGCGGGCACCCATCCCAGGTTGACCAGCAACAGTGAGGATCCCCCCTCTGCGCGTACCGGGATGAGCACGTCATAGCCAACCTCCCCGTTGACGATCTGGTTGTCCAGCAACCAGACATAAGGGCTGATCCACTCGACTTTCCCTTGCAGAGGCTGGCCATCCAGTGACTCCGGGTGTTGCCAGTCGATCTGGGCCAATGTCCTTGGCCCGGCCTGCTGCATCTTTGCCATCTGCGCCAGCCAGGCCGTTTTTTCCATTCCGCGCTGCCACTGCCAGAACGCCAGCTTGCACAAACCGGCCGTCACCACCAGAGTGAACAACAAGACGAACCAGCGTCTGTGATGCCATGGTCGTCGCTTGTCTCGTGCAGCCGAATCGCGCATATCGAGGAGGATCCCAAGATGTTGATCAAGGTCGTTCTGATACTCATGCTGCTGCTCATCATCGGCCAGCTGTTTCACGCCCTCTGGCTGATGCTCAGTGCAGGCAATACGCAAAAGATGTCGGTACCTCTGGGCCGGCGCGTCTTCTTCTCCCTGCTGGTGGTCATCATACTGCTGCTCTCTCTCGCGATGGGCTGGCTGGAGCCCAACCCGCGTCCCTACTGAGCACGGCATCAAAGCAGGTAGACAAAGACGAACAGACAGAGCCAGACCACATCGACGAAGTGCCAGTACCAGGCCGCAGCCTGGAAAGCGAAATGACGCTGTGGGGTGAAATGATCCCTCAACATGATGCGCAGCCAGATGATGGTCAGGAAAAGGGTGCCCAGCAGCACGTGCAGTCCATGGAACCCGGTCAGAATGAAGAAGGTATTGCCATAGATGCCGGAATCCAGCCGCAGCCCGAGATCCCGATAGGCATGCAGATACTCATAGCCTTGAAACCACAGGAATATCAGCCCGAGCACCACAGTGGCCAGCAACATCCCCTTGAGCCGCATGCGTCTGCCGTTTTCCAGACTCATGTGTGCAAACAGCAGGGTCACGGAGGAGCCGAGCAGGATCAGGGTATTGATGAGGGGGATCCCCTGCCAGGGCATGGCCTGGGTCGTGGCCCCGCCGGGCGTCTTGAGCAGGGGCCAGTGAGCGGTGAAATCCGGCCACAGCAGCTGGCCCGTCATCACCCTGTGGCCCGCACCATCCAGCCAGGGCACCGCAAGCTGGCGGGCATAGAACAGCACTCCGAAAAAAGCCAGAAAGAACATCACTTCGGAGAAGATGAACCAGACCATGCCCTGCCTGAAGGATCTGTCCATCTGGGCGCTGTAGAGCCCGGTCATGGACTCCCGGATGATGTGACGGAACCAGCCAAACAACATGAATGCCAGCAGGGCGACACCGGCCATCATCAGATACCGGCCGAAACCGGTCTGCCCACTCGCCACTTCATTGACCAGATGTCCCGCCCCCAACGCCAGGAAAAACAGTGCAATGGCACCAATGATGGGCCAGCGACTCTGGTCCGGGACATAATAGGTCTGGTTCACCTTGGCCATGGTCATTTCCTCTGTGCGAGTGCCGGTACCGGTACGGACGCCGTGATGTCATAGAGCGAGTAGGAGAGCGTGATGGTATTGATGCTGTCCGGTAGTGCCGGATCGATATAGAACTTGAGCGGCATCAGCTTGCTCTGCCCTGCCCTCAGCTCCTGGCGATTGAAACAGAAACACTCCACTTTCTTCAGATAGGCCGCGGCGGGACCGGGAGAGACCGACGGGACCGCCTGACCCACCATGGTCCGCTCCGTGGGATTGAACACCCGAAAGTTGACCATCTTCACCTCCCCCGGCCGCACCGACAGCCGAGCCGTCTCACCGCTGAACTCCCACGGCATCCGGGTATCCGCATGAGCAAGAAACTCGATCTGGATGCTCCGCTTGCTGTCGATCACCGCCCGCTCCGTACTGGCCGCTTGATCAGACGTCTTGCCATTGAGGCCGGTGATCCGGCAGAAGACGTCATAAAGCGGCACCAGCGCAAAGGCAAAACCAAACATGACGAGCACGACCAGAGCCAGTTTTCTGAGCAAGGGGGCATGACTGACCTTGGTCATATGACCTCCCTAACGCTCTTCCGACCGGATATCCGGTGGAGTCTGGAAACTGTGATAGGGAGGGGGAGAAGAGAGCGTCCATTCCAGCCCCTCGGCCCCCTCCCATACCCGATCGCTCGCCTTGGCTCCGCCTCTGATGCATTTGATCACACCCCAGACAAACAGCAGCTGGGACAGGCCGAAGGCAAAGCCCCCCAGGCTGATCAGCATGTTGAAGTCGGCAAATTGCAGGGCGTAATCGGGAATGCGGCGAGGCATGCCCGCCAGCCCGACAAAATGCATGGGGAAAAACAGCACATTGACCGAGACGAGCGAACACCAGAAGTGCCATTGGCCGAGCCGCTCGTCATACATGTGCCCCGTCCATTTCGGCAACCAGTAGTAGGCCGCAGCCAGGATCGAGAAGACGGCACCGTTCACCAGCACATAGTGGAAATGGGCCACTACGAAATAGGTGTCGTGATACTGAAAATCAGCTGGCGTCATGGCCAGCATCAGCCCGGAGAAACCGCCAATGGTGAACAGGGTGATGAAGGCGATGGCAAACAGCATGGGGGTCTCGAATGTCAGAGAACCACGCCACATGGTAGCAAGCCAGTTGAATACCTTTACCCCTGTCGGCACCGCGATCAACATGGTGGTGTACATGAAGAACAGCTCCGCCACCACGGGCAATCCGGTGGTGAACATGTGGTGAGCCCAGACCATGAAGGAGAGCAAGGCGATGCTGCTGGTGGCATAGACCATGGAGCGATAACCGAACAGCTTCTTGCGGGAGAAGGTCGGAATGATGCTGGAGACGATGCCGAAAGCCGGCAATATCATGATGTAGACTTCCGGGTGCCCGAAGAACCAGAAAATGTGCTGAAACAGGACAGGATCCCCCCCACCGGCCGCATCGAAGAAACTGGTCCCGAAATACTTGTCCGTCAGCACCATGGTCACCGCAGCCGCCAGCACCGGCATGACAGCGATGAGCAGAAACGCCGTGATGAGCCAGGTCCAGACAAACAGCGGCATCTGCATCCAGCCCATGCCCGGCGCCCGCAGGTTGAAGATGGTCACGATGACGTTGATGGCCCCCATGATGGAGGAGATCCCCATGATGTGAATGGCAAAGACGAACAGGGCCGTGCTGTTGCCGCTGTACTGGGTGGACAGGGGGGCATAGAAGGTCCAGCCAGAACTGGGGCCGCCTCCCTCCATAAACAGGCTCGACAGGAGGATGAGGAAAGCAAACGGCAGGATCCAGAAGCTCCAGTTGTTCATGCGGGGCAGCGCCATGTCAGGAGCCCCAATCATGATGGGGATCAGCCAGTTGGCGAGGCCGGTGAAGGCGGGCATGACGGCACCAAAGACCATGATGAGGCCGTGTACCGTGGTCATCTGGTTGAAAAACAGGGGTTCCACCAGTTGCAGTCCGGGCTGGAACAGTTCTGCCCGGATCACCATGGCCATGGCGCCACCGGTAAAGAACATGGTGAGGGCAAAGCAAAGATAGAGGGTACCGATGTCCTTGTGATTGGTGGTGTAGAGCCAGCGCCTCAGACCGGCCGCTGGCTGGTGGACATGTTCGCTGTGCGGGGTATCCGTGATTCCATCACTCATGCCGACGCCTCACTTGTCCTTGTCCGGATTGGCCGGGTTGAGAAGGGACTGCACCTCGGCTGGCTGCACAAGGTCGCCGGTCTTGTTATCCCAGGCATTGCGTTCATAGGTGATGACGGCGGCCAGTTCCTGCGCCGTCAACTGTTTGCCAAAAGGCTGCATCGCCGTGCCGCTCTTGCCATGCAGGACGATGTCCAGATGCTGGGCCCGATGTTCCGCCTGTGTGGTCACCTTGCTGCCATTGAGCGCCGGGAAGATGCCGGGCAATCCGGTACCCGCGGGCTGATGACAGGCAGCGCAGTGCCCCAGATAGACTTTCTCCCCCTGTGCCATGGCTTGTGGCAACGTCATGGTCTCCGCTGCCTGCGCCTGTTGCTGTGCCTTGGCAGTTGCCTGCTCGTCTCCCTTTCTGGCAATCCACTTCTCGAACTCCTCTGCGGATTTGGCCACCACAACCACAGGCATGAAACCGTGATCCTTGCCGCACAGCTCGGCGCACTGCCCACGATAGGTGCCCGGCTTGTCGATCCGGGTCCAGGACTCGTTGATGTAGCCAGGATTGGCGTCTTTTTTCACGGCGAAGGCGGGAACCCACCAGGAGTGAATGACATCGTCCGAGGTCATCAGGAAACGGATCTTCTTGCCGACCGGCAATACCAGAGGGTTATCCACCTCCAGCAGATAATTGCCGCCCTTGGGGGCATCACCGGAGATCTGCTGTTTGCTGGTCGCCAGCAGGGAATAAAACGCCACTGGATACTCGAGGTATTTGTAATGCCATTTCCATTGCGAGCCCGTGACGAGGACGGTGAGATCGGCCTTGGAGGTATCCTCCATCTTCAACAGGGTCGAGGTTGCCGGTGCCGCCATCGCGATCAGTATCAACACGGGGATGGCCGTCCACAGCAACTCGATGCGGGTGCTTTCGTGAAACTGGGCGGCTTTGGCACCGCGCGATTTTCGATGGTGCACGATGGACCAGAACATGATGCCGAAGACGAGCAGACCGATGACGCAACAGATATAGAAAATCGTCATGTGCAGGTCATAGACCTGCTGGCTGATGGCGGTCGCCCCGCGCGTCATGTTGAACCGGATCTCATTGGCAAAAGCGCTGCTGCTGATGAACCACATCATCATTCCGGCACCTGCCTGAGCTGCATCGTTTCTCACATTGCACTCCCTGTGCACGTTGGAGAAGATGGCCTGCATTCAATACACCCGACGCTAACCATCTGAAAATAATGCATTTATTAAAATTCATTTCACATTCAAGTATTAGTCCATATTCAGAAAAAACCAAAATGCAGACAGCCCTGACCAGGCTCATCAGAGCAGTGGCAATGGGCAAAACGCGAGCAGGGAAGAGGGAGAAACGGGTCCCGGGGTGGCCACGTCTTGAACGGGGAGAGCTTTAGCCATGGTGAGTCGAATCGATGTGCAGAACCCGGGAGGGGCCATGGGGTCCTCCCGGGCTCCGTGGTTTTCTGCCGTGCCAGAGGCGGGGGTCAGCCCGCTGGTGCTTGCTGAGCCAGCAGTCTGGCCAGCAGGGAGCGCAGTGCTTTTATCAGGGCGGGTTTGCCCGCGACACCCTGTCGGGCAGCCAGCTCGGACCAGGACGCATATTGCCAGATGGTGGCGATCAGCAACCGTCGTTCATCCTGACTTAACGCATCCAGCATCATCACTCGCCGGAGTAGCCAGCGTTGCAGTGTCGCCTGGCACAATTCGAATGGCTTGTGATGGTGGGCAAAGCAATCGAGTTCCCGATGCTCGAATTCATCCAGATCCGGCACATGAGTGACAGGTCCGCCTCTGAGGGATAGCCAGACCAGTTCGGTATCCAGCCTCTTGAGTTCACCCGCCAGCAGGGCCGGCAACTGGCTCATGAAACGCTGTCGCCATTGCGCCAGCTCGGCGTGATATTCCGATTGCAACGGCATCAGCAGCAAAGCTGCATGACTGCCGCTGGCCGCATCGCGCTGCAGACCAAGACGCAGCACCTTCAATCCCGCCTTGAGCCAGAATGGCAGCAGATCTGGACTGGCGGAGAAGGCAGATCCCAGATAATCGACCCGTAATGCCCGATAATGTGATACCAGCTTGTCCAGCAACCGGGACCCCAGCCCGAGACGATGAAGGGCAGGATGGATGGCGATGCGCATCACCCTGGCATAAGAGCGCTCCCCCGCCGTCACGAAACCGGCGTGGGCCAGCAGCGACTGGGGCAGCAGATGTCCACGAGGGCGCCTTCGTCCGGCCCAGATCGCGTGCGCCAGATCAGGGGGTATATTGCCCTCCCGCGCGACCAGCGCCACCCCGAGCAACTCCTGTCCCTGCTCCATCAGATGAATGTCGAGATCCGGCCCCTCCAGCAAATACCGCAGATCACTGGGGCTGGTCTGGTAGTGAGCCAGCACGAGCAGGCCGAACACCCGATTGAGCAGCGCGTCATCACGGGCCAGCTCATCTTGTCCGACCAGGCGCCAGGTCGGTGATGTCGGGGGATGAGGTGCCGATATGTCAGCATTCAGACCAAGGAGCCGGAAGATCAGAGGCTCCAGCGGATCGCTCAGGCTCCAGCGAATGGGCTCCACCAGGCGCAGCTCCTGCCAATCCGGGGTTTGCTCATCGAGTATCCGCTTGAAGCGCAGATGAAAGCCGCGCCCCGTCCCCTCATAGCCGTGCTCCGTTGTAGCGAAGACAATACGACTGTGGCGGGCCAGCATGGCCTCCAGCAGTGGGGTCGGGATGGCGGCGGCTTCATCTACCAGCAGCAGATCCGCCAGCACGTCTCCTTGAGCCACCCGATCAGGGGACACATAGCTCAGACCGGCCAGCCGCTCAGGCATCTCTGCCAGCGCGCGCTCTGCATGGGCAAAAAGTGTCGCCACTGTAGCGTGGGAAGGGGCCGTCACCGCTATCGTCAAGGCCGGATCCCGACTCAGCAAGTCGGCGCTCGCCAGCCCCAGCACGGCGCTCTTGCCACGACCGCGATCGGCGCTCAGCACCAGGGGGCGGCGGCGATGGCCGTGCAACACGTTGTGGATGGCGGGCAGCGCACGGGCCTGATCCGCGCTCAGCGGTCGGCTCCCGTCGAGAGGCTGCCAGGTAATATCACAAGAGGCTGGCGTCAGATCTCGCGCCGGATCTTCTGCCAGCAACCGTACCAGCCGGGAGATGAAACCCTGCCCGGCACGATCGGCCTCCTCTGGCTGGGCGACCAGCCTCTGACGATCAGGGTCTGGGTAGGTCGGCCATACCTCCCGCGGCGGGGTCAGCAGAAGCAAGAGCCCCCCAGCCCTCAATGTCCCCGCCAAGGCACCGAATGCATCGGGGTGAAAACCGCTGAAGGCATTGAATACCAGGGTGTCGCACTCCTGACCGAGCCGTTGAAGCGCCTTGGCGGCAGGCTGCGGAGCATGACGCTCAGGACCCTGCCCCAGCCAGAACACCGCCCCCCACAGCAAGGATTCGGCACGAACGATGCAGTCATCCTGCTCCCCTTCCAGCCAGATCAGACGCCGCTCGCCGGCATGAGCGATAGCGTGGCGCAAGGCGAGCAGCTCGGCTGACATCATGGAGCTGGGCTGGCGTCTGGCTTCACACGGGGTTCAAACATGCGCTCCCCCATCTGGTCGATGAAGGTATGGGCCTTTTGCACCATGAAGCGCTCGGCATCCGCCGGGTTGGCAAAGAGATCGGAGCGGATGAAGCGATGGGTCTGTAATTGCCCGTCTATCTCCCTGGTGATGCGACCTGCCAGCCTGTATTGCCCCCCTTCCGCCATGGGCTCGGGATAGATGAGATAGCCCATGTATTCGATGGGCTCAACCTCGGGGCTCTGGGCGATCTCTCCCTTGAACAGGGCATTGAATAGTTTTTTGAACATGTTCGCATCCTCTCTGATAAAGGCATTCTCCCCAAGGGTGGAATCACTGGCAAGCACGGGATCTTATTACCATTCGTTCTTTGCACTACGAACCATTCTCATTTAGATTTCATCTCATTCCAGCATGAGGTCCAGATTATGTACGTGTGTTTGTGCCGCGGCATCACAGATAACCAGATCCGCAAGGCGGTACAGGCAGGCAAGACTGAATTCCGACAGTTGAAACAGTCGCTGGAAGTCGGTGCCCAATGTGGTAAATGTGTGCGCATGGCGATGGAGATCATCGCTACCGAAATCGACAAGATGGAGTCAGAGCAAGCACCGCTCTATTACGAAGTGGCGTAAAACCGCCGACTTCTCATCTTCATCTCTCCTTCTGCCCTCCAGAGGACGACTTTCCCCATCACGTTATGGTCATGTTTCTGGACTAAGCTCTAGTGATCGTTGCCTAGGCTCGAAAACGAGGAGTAATGTCGATGAAAGGAGATCCCAAAATCATTGCCCACCTCAACAAGGTGCTGGCCAATGAGCTGGTTGCCATCAACCAATACTTCCTGCATGCCCGCATCTATGATGACTGGGGCCTCAAGGGGCTGGGGCACAAGGAGTATCACGAATCCATCGATGAGATGAAACATGCCGACGAGCTGGTCAAGCGGGTGCTGTTTCTGGAAGGGCTGCCCAACTTGCAGGATCTGGGCAAGCTGCGCATCGGTGAGACGGTGGAAGAGATGCTGCGCTGTGACTTGTCTCTGGAGATGGACGCCATCCCCGACCTGAAAGTCGCCATCACCTATGCCGAGTCTGTGCAGGACTACGTCAGCCGCGACCTGTTCCAGGAGATCCTGGAAGATGAAGAGGACCATGTGGACTGGCTGGAAACCCAACTCGATCTCATCGCCCGTATCGGTCTGGAAAACTACCAGCAATCCCAGCTCCATGCCGAGTCATCCTGAATCGCGATGACATCAAGAGACAATCCCAACCCGCCCAGGCGGGTTTTTTCATGGCACCAGCGGCAGAGATCTTGCCGAACGATACGGTAGCCAACCTGGTTGCTGACAAGGCAGGCCAGAGGCTGTCAGGATGGCAGGCGCCGGATTGAACCGCCTCCGGGATCACAGTTACGATGCATGGGGCAGCGGCAGGCGCCGCTTTCGATTAGGATACGACCCCATTCCCATCATTTTGCTACGGATGACCTCCATGGAACTGATTGCACGCGAGATGGCGCCCCACAAACGGGTTGCCCTGGTGGCTCACGACAACATGAAAGCCCCTCTGCTGAACTGGGTGCTGCGGCGCAAGGAGGAGCTCAAGCTCCACCATCTCTATGCGACCGGCACCACGGGCACCCTGCTCGGCAAGAAGGCGCAGCTGCCCATTACCTGCCTCTTCTCCGGCCCCATGGGAGGGGATCAGCAGCTCGGCGCCCTCATCGCCGAAGGGAAGATAGACGTGATGATCTTCTTCTGGGATCCCCTCAATCCCGCCGCCCACGATCCTGACGTCAAGGCCCTGCTGCGCCTCGCGGCCGTCTGGAACATCCCGGTCGCCACCAACGAGGCGACGGCGGACTTCATCATGGACAGCCCGCACATGCAGCAGGCATTCAGCGTCCAGGTGCCCGACTACGCCGGCTACCTCAAAGCCAGAACCGAATAAGCAACGCCAGACAGCAAAGAGCCGGAACAGATGTCCGGCTCTTTTCTTTCATGGGGGGAGAAGGTCAGCGCTGGAGGCTTTTCTGCGCGAATTTGGGCCTGGCATTCATGATCTGCTCCACCTGCTCGTCGCTCATCTTGCCCCGCGACAGTCCCAGAACCTTGTAGGTCAGCAGAGGGCGCGCCGGCAGGGCGATCATCAGGGCGCGGATCTGGTTCTCGTCTTCCTTCTCTCGCGCCGGCTTGCCGTAGGCGTAGGTGAGCACGCCGGCATCCATCAGGTTTTTGACGGCGGGTTCGGTGATCGGCAGGTTTATGACGCTTTTCCGTTGCAGTACGAACTCCCGCAGCACCGCCTTCTCGTTGAAGTCGAGGAAGCCAATCATCTGGGCCAGTTGATCCTGCTGGCGGCGGGACTGCCACTCGTCACAGGCCCACTCCCAGGCGATCAGGAAGCCCTGACTGCAGAAATAGGAGATGGCGATCAACATGCCGACCCCAAGCCAGGCCGCATGAGCCGTGGCCCACTGGCTCACGGCGCCTTTCATCAATCCGGCCGGAAACAGCAGGATGATGCTGCAGCAAAGCAGCAGCCAGACCATCAGCCAGTTGAGGCGATTAAGCTGGTAAAAATGTTGGATCCACCGTTTCATCGTTCACCCTTCCCAAGTCAATGTGGACAGTAGCCAACTCGTAGCAATCGCTGTGCCAGCACAAGGATCCCCGTAAAAAGATCAGGATCCCGGACGGGAGAGTCGAGGGGTTGTCACATCCTTTTACAACTTGTCGCGCGGATCATCCCCTGTTGGCCTTGCGCCTCACCGAACCACTTGGTAAAAAGCCCGCACTGTCACTGAGGAGTAGCAACCCGCCCGAAATCCGGGCAGGGCCCATGTCAACACTCTTGGATCCACAGATCCATGGCATGGGCGGCGATAGCACCTATCGTCCTGCAAGACCTTTGGCCTCGATATGCACGCCAGCCGGGCGAGCCGTATCGGGTCCATCGGTTGTTCTGCTCGCCTGGCGGTTACTCATCATGCTGATCACCCTGCTGTTATTTCTGATCTCTGCCGTCACCATCTATCTGGCCTGCGAATACTTCGTCAACGGCATCGAATGGACCGGCCATCATTTCAAACTGTCCCAAAGCGCCACCGGTTCTCTGCTGGCTGCCCTCGGCACGGCCCTGCCCGAATGCATCGTCACCCTGACCGCCCTGCTGATGGGGGATGCCCCCGCCCAGCAGCAGATAGGCATAGGTGCGGCCCTCGGCGGCCCGCTGGTGCTGGCTACCATAGGCTATGCTGCCGTCGGCGTGACCCTGCTGCTGTGCATGAGCCGGGAGCACAGATCCATCAATGGCGAGGTGCAGCGGGAGATAGGCCGCGATCAGGCCTGGTTTGCCGGCATCTTCCTGCTGGCCGTGCTGCTTGGCATGGTGGTCTTCACCGGTAAAACCTGGCTGGCCCCCCTGTTCGTGCTGATCTACCTCCTCTATGTGCGACGTGAGCTGAAACAGACCGACAGCCACGAGGCCGAATTGCCCTCCCCCCTCAAGCTGGATCCGCACGCCAGGATCCCGGCGCTCGGCAAGGTGCTGCTGCAAACCCTGGTGGCGCTCGGTGTGGTGGCGCTGGCGGCCCAGCTGTTCGTTCACCAGCTGGAGAACATGGGCGAGCTGTTCGGTCTCTCTCCGGTGCTGGCGGCCCTGCTGCTGAGCCCGGTGGCCACCGAAATGCCCGAGCTGATGAACGTGCTTATCTGGGTGCGGCAGGGCAAACACCGGCTGGCGCTGGCCAATATCTCGGGGGCCATGATGATCCAGGGCACCATTCCCAAGGCGTTCTGCCTGCTGTTCACCCCCTGGCTGCTGGACAGCACCATGATGGCCTCCTCCCTGGTGACGCTGCTGGCGGTCACGCTGCTGTGGTGGGGGTTCAGTCGGGAGCGGATGACGGCGGGCAGGCTCGCCCTGGTGGGACTGGTTTACCTGGGTTTCTGCGGCTGGCTGATGATGAGCTGAGGACCGACCTCTGCCTCTGGCGCAACAAGAAAGGGCAGGATCCTATCCTGCCCTTCATCTCACGGGGTAGTGTCAATCAGACCGATCCGAGGTCTCAGAACTGCTGGAACCAGCGCTGGATCTGGGCCGGATCCTTGCTCTGGGTCAGGGCGAGCATCAGCAGCACCCGCGCCTTCTGCGGGTTGAGGGTCTCGGCGGCGACGAAGCCGTACTTGGCGTCATCGATCTCGGCATCCAGGGTGGTGGAACCGGTCGGCACGCGGGCGGAACGCACCACGCGAATGCCGTCCTTGCTCGCCTTGGCCAGGGTGTCGAACAGGGTGTGGTAGAGGTTGCCGTTGCCCACCCCGGCGCTGACGATGCCGTCAAACTTGGCATCCACCAGGGCCTTGGCCGGCAGGTCCGAGGCGTTGGCGTAGCTGTAGACGATGCCGACCTGGGGCAGCTTGTCGAGCTTGCTCACGTCGAACGGGGTCTTGCTGGTATGCAGACGGGCCGGGCTGCGCTGGTAGTCGATCTTGCCGTTGTGGATGTAGCCGAGCGGGCCGAAGTTGGGGGAGGCGAAGGTCTGCACTCCTGTGGTGTTGGTCTTGGTGACGTCGCGGGCATCCAGCACGGTGTCGTTCATCGCCACCATGACGCCACGCCCCTTGGAGGCGGGGTCGGAGGCAGTCACCACGGCGTTGTAGAGGTTCATGGGGCCGTCGGCGCTCATGGCGGTGGAGGGGCGCATGGCGCCCACCAGCACCACCGGCTTGTCGCTCTTGACGGTCAGATTGAGGAAGTAGGCGGTCTCCTCCATGGTGTCGGTGCCATGGGTGATGACGATGCCGTCCACGTCATCCCTGGCCAGCAGCGCGTTGACCCGCTTGGCGAGCGTGAGCCACACCTCGTCGTTCATGTCCTGGGAGCCGATCTTGACCACCTGCTCACCCTGCACGTCGGCCACGTTTTTCATCTCGGGCACGGCGGCGATCAGCGTCTCGATGGCCACCTTGCCGGCCTCGTAGTTGGACTGTGTGGCAGACTGGCCCGCCCCGGCGATGGTGCCGCCGGTGGCCAGAATGTGCACGCTGGGCAGCGCCATGGCCATGGGGGAGAGGGTCAGGCCGAGTACGGCGGCGATCAGGGTCTTGCGAATGGGAAGGGTCATGCTGCAATCCTTTTGGATGAGGGAATTGCAGCATTTTTATTCTTTTTAAACGGGATTTAAGTGATCATTCTCACCAATAAAAAGAAGTAAACAGAATATTAGTCTGATTTATACCAATTAAGTGATAATCCACTCTACCTGAAAGCCTCTCGCCTCGATCAGGGCGATCAACTCGGCTTTGCTCAGCTCGCTCTCGATGGCTGCCTTGCGGCTGGCAAAGTCGACCGTGGCGGTGCGGACTGCTGGCTGGGCCAGCAGGGCCTTTTGCAGGCTGGCAGCGCAACCGCCGCAGGACATGCCGGTAACGGTGAGTTCGATGGTCATGGGCTCTCTCCTCTGTGGATGTGACATCAGCCTAAAGCTGCCGCCTCCGGCAAGGTCAAGGGTGAATGCCGATCCCGTCAACCCCGGGTCGTGCATCATGGCGGCGCCCCATCACCCCATCAGTCTCAGGTAGTTCATCAGGGCGGCCCCCAGGCTGGTGGTGACGAGCGAGCCCAGGGTGGTGGTGGCGATGATGTTGGCCGCGAGGGCACTGTCACCGCCCATGGCGCGGGTCATCACATAGCTGGCGGCGGCGGTGGGGGTTGAGCTGATGAGAAACAGGATGCCGAGGGCCTGCGGGCTGAAGCCGAGCGCCCAGGCCCCCAGCACCAGCAGCACGGGGATGCAGCACAACCGGTTGACCGTGGCCCAGCCGGTCAGCATGGCGCCGCCGCGCAGGGCCTTGAGGTTGAGGCTGGCGCCGGTGCACAGCAGGGCCAGCGGCAGGGTCATGTTGGCGAAATAGTTGCCCGTGGTGATGACCAGCTGGGGCAGTTCGATGCCGAGCAGACCGAAGGGCAGGGCCGCCAGAATGGCGATGATGAGGGGGTTTTTGACGATCCCCTTGAGTATGGGGGCGAGCCCCTTTCCGCCCCCCAGGCTGCGGGTCAGGGTGATCACCGCGAGCACGTTGTAGAGCACAGTGATGGAGCCCACCAGCAGGGCGGCGGCCCCTATCCCCTCCGGGCCGTAGGCGTTTTGCACATAGGCCAGCCCCATGATCCCCATGTTGCCGCGAAAGCTGCCCTGCACGAAGATGCCCCGCAATTTCTGCTCGCTGATGAAGCGGGCCGCCAGCACCTCCAGCACCAGGAAACCGGCGAGGGTGCCGAGCAGGCCGTAGAGGATGAGCCAGGGGCTCGGCATGGTGGAAAAATCGGTGCGCACCATGCTGAGAAACAAGAGCGCTGGCAGGGTGACCTGGAACACCAGACGGGAGGCGGACTCGACGAAGCTGTCGGGCAAGAGACCCAGCCGCTTGAGCCAGATGCCGAGTACCAGCACCAGACAGATGGGGCCCGTGATGGAGAGAGAGAAGTGCAGACTTGCCAACAGATCCATGATGCGCGTCCTGTGCAACGGCGAAGAAAGTCGCCTGGGAAAGGGCATTCTAACGCCATGGGCTTGTATTCACAGGAGTTAATCACAACAATGTCTGCATCCCGATTGTCGCCCTCCCCTGTCACGGATCCCCCATGGAAAAGAAACTGACCATCCTCGATATCGCTCGCCTCAGCGGGGTCGGCAAGTCGACCGTCTCCCGGGTGCTCAATCAGGATCCCAAGGTCAATGCCCAGACCAGGGCCAGGGTCGAATCGGTGATCGCCCAGCACGGTTTCGTGCCGAGCAAATCGGCGCGGGCCATGCGCAGCCAGAGCCAGCAGGTGGTCGGCATCGTGGTGTCGCGCCTCGACTCCAGCTCCGAGAACCAGGCGGTGCGCGGCATGCTGGAGACCCTCTACCAGCGTGGCTACGACGCCGTGCTGATGGAGAGCAAGTTCTCCCCCGCCAAGGTGAGCGAGCACCTGGCGGTGCTGGAGCGGCGCGGGGTGGACGGCATCATCCTGTTTGCCTTCAACGATCTGGACTATGCCGCCATGGCGCCGCTCAGGGAGAAATTGGTGCTGATGGCCCGCGAGCGCCCCGGCTTCTCGTCGGTCTGCTTCGACGATGACGGGGCGGTGCGCGCCGTGCTCGCCCACCTCGGGGAGCGTGGCCTGACCGAGGTCGCCTATCTCGGGGTGGAACGCAGCGATCTCACCACGGGGCTGCGTCGGCATCAGGCTTACCTCGACTACTGTCGGGAACAGGGGCGCACGCCCCGCAGCGCCCTCGGGGATCTCGGTCTGCAAAGCGGCTATCGGCTCGCGGCCGAGCTGCTCACCCCCACCACCCAGGCCATGGTCTGTGCCAGCGACACCCTGGCCATCGGCGCCGCCAAATACCTGCAGGAGCAGGGTCGCACCGACATCCTGGTGAGCGGCCTTGGCAGCAATCCCATGCTGACTTTCCTCTTTGCCAACACCCTCAGCCTGGATTTCGGCTACAAGGATGCCGGTATACTGGCCGCCAGACAGCTGCTCGATCAGATTGAAGAGGGGCAGCCCCCCAGAGCTACCATCGCCCCCTGTCAGCCCCTGTAGTCTATCTTTTCCTCCATTCCCGGCGTTTTGCGCTTTTTGTGACCAGCGCCACGAATTGGGAACGTTCCCATTGCCGATGCCAGCCACTGGCTTCATGCTGATTGGGAACGATACCAATAAACGGGCGGTCCTTGGCCAGCCGGTAAAGACACGACCATTATTCATGGAGTCACAGAGGGAAGGCTCATGTCAAAAGTCAACACACAGCATCTGGCGCAGTTGATCGAGCGGATCGGCGGCAAAGAGAACATCACCACTGTCAGCCACTGCCTGACCCGGCTCAGGTTCGTGCTGGCCGATCCGGCCAAGGCCGATCCCAAGGCCATCGAGACCATCCCTTCGGTGAAGGGAAGCTTCACCCAGGGCGGCCAATTCCAGGTGGTGATCGGCAACGAGGTGGATCAGTGGTACAAGGCGCTCACCCAGGAGATCGGCGTGAGCGGCGGCAGCAAGGAGGCCGCCAAACAGGCCGCCCGCCACAACATGAATCCGCTGGAGCGCGGCATCTCCCACCTGGCGGAGATCTTCGTGCCCCTGCTGCCCGCCATCATCACCGGCGGCCTGATCCTGGGTTTTCGCAACGTCATCGGCGATATCAAGATGTTCGACGACGGCACCCACACCCTCACCGAGATCAGCCAGTTCTGGGCCCAGGTGCACGCCTTCCTCTGGCTGCTGGGTGAAGCCATCTTCCACTTCCTGCCGGTGGGTGTCTGCTGGTCTGCGGTGAAGAAGATGGGCGGCTCCGAGATCCTCGGCATCGTGCTGGGTATCACGCTGGTGTCGCCGCAACTGATGAACGCCTATGGCATCGGCCAGCAGACCCCGGAAGTGTGGGACTTCGGCCTCTTCGTCATCCAGAAGGTGGGGTATCAGGCCCAGGTCATTCCGGCCCTGCTGGCGGGTGTCTTCCTCGCATGGGTGGAGACCAGCCTCAAGCGCATCATCCCGGCCTATCTCTACCTGGTGATTGTGCCCTTCATCTCCCTGCTGCTGGCGGTGATCGTGGCACACGCCCTGATCGGTCCGTTCGGCCGCTGGATTGGTGACGGCGTCGGCTTTGCCGCCAAGGCGGCCATGACGGGTTCGTTTGCCCCCATCGGCGCCGCCCTGTTCGGCTTCCTCTATGCGCCCCTGGTCATCACCGGCATCCACCACACCACCAACGCGGTGGACCTGCAACTGATGCAGAGCATGGGCGGCACCCCCATCTGGCCGCTGATCGCCCTCTCCAACATCGCCCAGGCGTCTGCGGTCGTCGGCATCATCCTGATCAGCCGCAAGGAGAACGAGCGGGAGATCTCGGTCCCGGCCGCCATCTCCGCCTATCTCGGGGTGACCGAGCCGGCCATGTACGGCATCAACCTCAAGTACAAGTTCCCCATGCTGTGCGCCATGGTGGGCTCAAGCTGTGCGGCTCTCATCTGCGGCTTCGCCGGTGTGATGGCCAACGGCATCGGGGTGGGCGGCCTGCCGGGCATCCTCTCCATCCAGCCGCAATACTGGGGCATCTACGCCATCGCCATGCTGGTGGCCATCGTGGTCCCCGCCCTGCTGACCCTGCTGGTCTACAAGCGCCAGCAGGCTGCCGGCAAGCTGGATCTGGCCACGGCCTGATCCACACAACCTCGGCGGAGCCCTGGCTCCGCCTTTTATCGTTGCCCTGTTCCAACTAATCCGGTTTCAACCAATGAGCGAACCAACCATGACACAGACACCCTGGTGGCAAAGCGCCGTGATTTACCAGATCTACCCCAAAAGCTTTCAGGATTCCGGCGCCCGTGGCACCGGTGATCTCAAGGGGATCATGGCCCGCCTCGACTACCTCAAGACCCTCGGCGTCGATGCCCTCTGGCTGACCCCGGTCTACGTCTCCCCCCAGGTGGACAACGGCTACGACATCGCCGATTACCTCAACATAGATCCCGCCTACGGCACCATGACCGACTTCGAGGCCCTGCTGGGCGCCGCCCATGCGCGCGGCATCCGCATCGTGATGGACATAGTGGTGAATCACACCTCCACCGAGCACGCCTGGTTCAAGTCGGCGCTGGGAGACAAGAACAGCCCCTATCGCGACTATTACATCTGGAAAGATCCGGTGGACGGCGGCGTGCCCAACAACTGGCAATCCAAGTTTGGCGGCAGTGCCTGGGAGCTGGACCCGGCCACCGGTCAGTACTACCTGCACCTCTTTGCCCGCGAGCAGGCGGATCTCAACTGGGAAAACCCGGCGGTACGTGCCGAGGTGAAAAACATCATCCACTTCTGGGCCAAGAAGGGGGTGGACGGTTTCCGGCTCGACGTCATCAACCTCATCTCCAAGGATCAGGCATTCCCTGACGACGAGGTGGGGGATGGCCGCCGCTTCTACACCGACGGGCCGCGCATCCACGAATTTTTGCAGGATGTGAGCCGCGACGTCTTCGCCCCCGTGGGGGCCATGACGGTGGGCGAGATGTCTTCCACCAGCCTGGAGCACTGCCAGCGCTATGGCGCGCTGGATGGCTCCGAGCTCTCCATGGTGTTCAACTTCCATCACCTCAAGGTGGATTACCCGGGCGGCGACAAGTGGACCAAGGCACCGTTCGATTTCCTCGAACTCAAGCGCATCTTCAACCACTGGCAGTGCGGCATGCACGGCAAGGGGTGGTCGGCGCTCTTCTGGTGCAACCACGATCAGCCGCGCATCGTCTCCCGTTTCGGCGATGAGGGTCAGCACAGGGTGGTCGCCGCCAAGATGCTGGCCAGCACGCTGCACGGCCTGCAAGGCACCCCCTACATCTATCAGGGGGAGGAGATCGGCATGACCAACCCCGGCTATCAGCACATCGACGACTATCAGGATGTGGAGAGCCGCAACATCTTCGCCATCAAGCAGGCTGAAGGGATGAGCGAGGCCGAGATCCTCGCCATTCTCGGCGCCAAGTCCCGGGACAACTCGCGCACCCCGATGCAGTGGAGTGCCGCCCCCAACGCCGGTTTCACCAGCGGGACGCCCTGGCTCAAGCCTGCCGCCAACTACCCCGAGATCAATGCCGAGGCGGCGCTCGCCGACCAGCACTCGGTGTTCTGGCACTATCGGGATCTCATCGCCCTTCGCAAGGCGCACCCCATCTTCACTCAGGGGGATTATCAGGAGCTGCTGACCGGGCACCCGCAGATCTGGGCCTATGCCCGCCGCGCCCACGGTCAGACCCTGCTGGTGGCGAGCAACTTCTACGGCGAGCCGGTGGAGTTTGCCTTGCCTGCCGAGCTGCAAAGCGGGGAGGGGCGACTGCTGCTTGGCAACTACCCGGATAGCCCGGCCCGCCCGCAATCCTGCAAGCTGCGCCCTTACGAATCCCTGATCTGGCTGATGGAGCAATGATGACTGACGCAACAACAGTGCAGCGGCCCGCCGTGCGTGGCCCCGAGTGGCAGAAGATGGTGGCGGGAGCGCCCTATGATGCAGGGGACCCCGAACTGCGGGCTGCGCGGGAGCAGTGCCGCGCCCTGCTGGGAGAACTGAACCGGGAGCGAACCGATGCCCCTGGCTGGGATGAGCGCCTCACCCGCCTGCTGGGTGGCCGCGCAGAACGCTGTTTCATCACGCCCCCCTTCTTCTGCGACTATGGCACCAACATCTTTGTCGGCGAGAATTTCTACGCCAATTTCAACTGCACCATCCTGGATGTGTGCGAGGTACACATAGGCGACAACGTGCTGCT
Source organism: Aeromonas sp. s1(2024) (assembly GCF_040908005.1). Classification (NCBI taxonomy): domain Bacteria; kingdom Pseudomonadati; phylum Pseudomonadota; class Gammaproteobacteria; order Aeromonadales; family Aeromonadaceae; genus Aeromonas; species Aeromonas sp. s1(2024). The sequence continues at coordinate 30,928 of NZ_JBFOCW010000003.1, forward strand.
GGCCCCCGGAGTGCAGATCTACACCGCTACCCACCCGGTGGCGGTAGCGCCTCGCATCAAGGGGGTGGAGTTCGGCAAGCCGGTGCGCATCGGCAACAACGTCTGGATTGGGGGCAGCGTCGTCATCTGCCCGGGCGTCACCATAGGGGACAACAGCGTCATCGGGGCGGGGTCCGTTGTCACCAGAGACATTCCGGCAGGCGTGGTGGCGGTCGGCAATCCCTGCCGGGTCTTGCGCCCCATGACGGCAGAGGAGCTGGCGCCCGGGGCACCTGGCTGACACAGAAGGGGCAGGCCGTACCTGCCCCTGTTCGTTTCCCTGACGGCGCTCCCGCAATGCCGCCAAGGCTTCGGCGCAGCCCCCTCTTTACCCGGGCAGCAAGGCGCCGCAACGCTTGTGCTGTCCCATGACCACCAGAGTCTTGAAACTGCGCACCTGATCCCTGGCATGGAGCACCCGACGGGTGAACTGCTCGTAACTTTGCATGTCCCTGGCGGCCACTTGCAGCACGAAGTCCTGCTCCCCCGTCACATACCAGAGATCCATCACCTCGGGTTCCCGCTGCAGGCTGGCGATCATCTCATCGACGATGCGGCCATGATCCCGTTCCAGGGTCACCAGCACCAGCATGGTGATGGGCCAGCCCATGGTGGACGGTGCCACCAGCGCCACTTCCCGCTCGATGAGACCGGACTCCCGCAAGGCGCGGACGCGGCGGTAGCAGGCTGGGGCGGAAAGACCGACCCTGTGGGCCAGCTCCGGCGTGGGCAGACGGGCATCCTGTTGCAGCTCGGCAAGGATGAGCAGATCAAATTTGTCGGTCATGGGGTTCATTAGATAAAAATTATCGCACAAGGCCAGTATTAGACCGGTTTTACCCAAGTATCCAGATATATTTTATTGCTCATCGTCCTGCCCGGTATGAACACCATGCAACCCAATCCCAATGCCCTCTCCTCTCTTCTGGCCGTCCTGCTCGCCATGCTGTCGATCACCCTCGGCGCCTCCCTGGCCAAATCCCTGTTTCCCTTGCTGGGTGCCGCAGGTACGACCCTGTTCCGGCTGGGGTGCGCCGCCCTCCTCCTCTCCCTGGTGTTTCGCATCTGGCGTGCCCCCCTCGACCGACGCACCCTGCTTGGCGCCATCCCCTACGGCCTGTCGCTTGGGGCAATGAACCTGCTCTTCTATCTGGCCATCGCACGCATTCCCCTCGGCGTAGCCCTGGCCATCGAGTTCATCGGCCCCCTGACGGTGGCCCTGCTCTCCTCACGCCACCGGGCAGACTTCATCTGGCTGATACTGGCCATCGCCGGGCTGCTGCTGCTCTTGCCCCTGCGGGCAACACAGCAGGCCATCGATCCCCTGGGGGCCGCACTGGCTCTCGGGGCTGGCCTCTTCTGGGGGCTCTATATGCTCACCGGAAAGCGGGCAGGAGCCTTGCTGGGCGCACAGGCTCCGGCGCTGGGCATGTGGGTGGGCACCCTGCTGGTATTGCCCTTCGGGCTGGAGGGTGCGATCGAGGCGTCATTCACCGTCCCCGTGATCCTCACCATCATCGGGGTGGGGCTGCTCTCGAGCGCCATCCCCTACTCTCTCGAGATGTTTGCCCTGCGCCGCCTTCCCCTCAAGAGCTACGGCATTCTCACCAGCGGTGAACCGGCCATGGGAGCCTTGATGGGACTGGTATGGCTGGGCGAACAATTGCCCCCGTCCCAATGGCTCGGGATAACCGCCATCATCGCCGCCTCCATGGGCACCACCTGGCAGGCGGGTCGTCGACAAGCGGGCTCCGCCTGAACCAAAAAAATCGGGGCCGGCGATGACCGGCCCCGGGGATGGCACGAGCGCGTCAGGACGAGTAGTCGTAACAGCGTTTGAGCTCGCCGAAGTCATAGAAGAAGCTGCCCACCGCAATGGGGGCGCAACCTGCCTTGAAGGCGAGCTCCTTCTCGTTGTAAAGCATCTTCACCAGCACCCGGCCGGCCTCGTTGCGGTAGACATCCCACTGGATATTGGCCGCATAGGGAGAGACCCAGCCGCCACGCCATTCGTTGTTTTCCTGGCTCATCAGCACGCCGGGCTGGGCGCTCTGACGACTCCCTTCCAGCTTCATCAGGGCCGCCAGCGGGATCAGGGTCTCCGCATGGGCGAAGCGCAGCTTGGCGACATGCTCGCCCGCCTCTTCCACCACCTGGGTCTGTACCTCGTTGAAGAGGCCGTCAAGCAGGGGCTGGGCCACGGCGTAGGTGGCGCTCTGGCTGGCAAGACTCGGCCCCTTCTCGTAGAAGTCCTCGGCATCGGAGAGGTAGGAGAACCAGGCAGACTCCTCTGGCGTGATGAACTGCTCGAGATCCCAGGACCCGCCTTGTGCCTGCGCCTCCCGGATCATCCCCGGGCCGATGATGAAGAGGTTGTAGAGCATGAGGGCGGCGTCCACCTCGTCACGCACATGGGTCTTGCCGCCGTCTTCCGGGTTCACCGCCACATAATCCACCCCGGCGGCCAGCTCGTCGACGAAAGCCTTGCTGTAGAGACGCTCGAGCATCTCGCGGGCCATCACCCGGGTCCTGGGCAGGGCCTTGAGCGCATCGAGGACCTCGGTCAGCTCGGGAGCAGGAGCCACCCCGTTGTCTTCGTCCCCGACAAAGGCCTGATAGGCCTGGAAGGTGGGCAGATACCGGGTGTACTCCCCCTGTGGCTCGGTCTTGTGGAAGTAGAGCTCGAACTTGTTGCGCAGCCCCTTGTCGATCTCGGAAGGGTTCTCCTGGCTGACGTAACAGTCGGGGCTGTCCGTCACCAGAGAGACCCGTTTGGCCAGGCTCTGCATGAAGAAGTAGGCGCTTTCGTTGGCGCGATCCTTGCCCGATGTCTCGACCTTGAGGCAGAGGGGAGTCGATTCAGTGGTCAGCAGGGTGGGCAGCCGTTCGGCGAGCCGGGTCGCCAGGTTGGCGTGCTCCTCCTTGCCGAGCGCACTCAGCAGGCCATAGCCGAGGGTCTGGTTGGCGGCCGTGACGGCGTCCACCTTGGCGCCGAGCCGTTGGCCCAGCTCGGTCAAGGCCCCCTGTCTTGCGGCCTCCTCCCACACCAGCTTGGTCAGCACATCGTATTTGGGGCTCGACAACGAGCGGGAGCCATGGCGTGCCACCAGTTCGGTGAAGACGGGACTAAAGCCTTCAGGGGCAACCTCATAGCTGTTCATTGCCTGACGGGCGGCATAGACCGCCTTGGTGCTGTATTGATAGTCGCCGACGGCGGGCGAGGAGGAGTCGTTGCCCGAATTGCAGCCGCTCAGCAGGGTGGCCGCCACGCAGGCGGCAAGGGAAGAGACGCGAAACATAGTCATCCTTGAACCAGTGTGAAAATGAAGCCGCACAGTACGCACCGGATGTGACAATCCGGTGTCAGGTCTGGGACATGCACCTCTCTCCGGAAGGGTGAACACCCTCCAACCCGTCTATGTCCCCCCACAAAAAAATCATTCATATTTTTTGAACGTGTAGGCCAGTTTATCTCGCTAACAATGACCGGGTGAGGCGCTTAATATTCACACATCGCTTAGGCAGGAGCGCCAAGCCGCAAAACAACTGGTCGTTCATGGCAGTCCCCCATACACATGGGTGACAAACATCCGTGACAAAACAACACACCATTTGAATGACCTCTTGCAAGGATGCATTGATGCAGGCCTGTCAGGCCTTGCCAATGACATAAAAACCAAGAGAGTGAATGAACATGAAAAACGTGATCAAGATGCTGGCCGTTGCAGGCCTGATGAGTGCCGGTGTTGCCCAGGCTTCCGTCCCCGCCGACTTCAACGCCACCCCGGGTGTGCTGTTCGTGAACTGGCATGCCAGCGCCGCCATGGCTGGCAAGGCCAACCCCATGCTGGAGGTGCGCGATGAATCCGGTGATCTGGTGGCCTCCGTCCACGCCAACCTGATGGGTACCCAACAGGTACAGATCCCGAGCCGCGCCCAGGGCAACCTGACCGTCAGCCTCGGCGATCAGAGCAGCGATTACCGCATCCCGTTCGGCATCGGCAGCGGCAATCCCCGCTGATCAACGCAGACGACTTCCCTCCCGGGTCTGGCAAAGACACGCCGACCAGGCGAGAGATCAACGACAAGGGCGCCATCAAGGCGCCCTTGTCGTCGTTGCCGTCGGCACGCACGGCTACTGGGTGAAGACGGGACCGAAGCCGGATCCCCACAGGATGGCCGTGGCAGCCAGCACGCAGACCAGCAACACCAGGCCGACCGTCACCACTGAGCTGGCGTAGATGAATCCCTGCTCCTTGGTGATGTGCATCAGGATGGGCACGCCGATATAGAGCAGGTAGACGGAATAGGTCAGCCCGACCAGACCGATGAGCATCACGAACCAGAGATGCGGGAAGAAAGCGGAGAAGCCCACCATGAAGAGTGGCGTGGAGGTGTAGGCCGCCAGCTCCAGCGAGGTCGTGTAGCTGGGATCCGAGCCGAAGGTATGCCCCATCCAGTGCACCAGATAGGAGAGTGCCAGCACGCCGATGATAAGGGTCACGTACATGGCGACCGACAGCTTGAATGCGCTGTTGGCGGTCAGGGTGATGGGATCGCCGACCCCGATGCTCCAGCCGATGTGAACGGCGGAATAGTAGGCGCAGATGGGAGGGATAAGGGCCACGAGCAGGATGTGAGTCAGACTGTTTCTGAAGCTGTCGTGCCGCTCGTCTATGGTATGCCATTCGGTGTGGGGATGGGCATACAATCCCCATAAGTGATTCAATATCATAGCGTTATTCCTTCTCTACATCGGTGGTTGGCGGATCGATACCGGGCTTTCTCCTCTGATTGCGTCATGTCCGGGCGCTGGTGGCGCCATCGCTTGCCATGGCATGCGATGACTTTAAATAAAGTCGCTCCACCGCCGCTGCGTCAAGCAGGGTCGCCGAGCCAGCCGGGAGGGATGGGAAGACAGCAGGAGGGCACCGGAGGCGGGCACTGATGGCACCCGCCGCCGGCACTCCCGTCAATACTGCTTGGTTTTCGAGGCAAAACCCGCGAGGAAGAGACCGGTCAGGAACATGCCGCAGAAGGCTTCGATGGCCGACAGCAGTTGCAGCGGCGAGGAGGTCTGGGAGATGTCCCCATAACCCAGGGTCACGAAGGTGACGATGCTGAAATAGAGGGAGCGCCCCAGATGGCCGTGGGTTGCAGACTCCGGTGCCAGGAAATAGGTCAGGGTCGCCAGCAGGATCACCCCCATCGACATCAGCAGGCTTCTGATGGGACGCTCCCCAAACCCCCAGGTGATGAAGCTGATGAACTTGCCCGCGCACTTGAGATAGCACAACAGGGAGAGCCAGCACTTCGTCATCGGACCGCTGCGCAACCAGCGCTCCCGGAACAGCTCCCGCGGGCTCGCCAGGGACTTCATCTCGTGCAGCTTCTCCTTGTAGTAGCACTCGCCGGCGTCGACGGTGTCACCCACGCTGGAGAAGAGACGCTTGGCATTGCGATAGAGTTTGCTCGCCTCGTTGTGGTCGATCCGCCCATTGTCGTTGTAGACCACCTCCACCTTGTCCAGGTTGGTGTGCTCCATGGTGGCATCGAAGTTCTTGGCGCTGACGCTGAAGTTTTTCAGCACCGCCCGGGAGGAGTGGAAGCGGATCTCCTCGCACTCTATGGTGAAGTCCTGAAAGACCCCGTCCTCCAGCGCCAGCTCCCGCTTCTTGGCCCAGGCCCTGTGGTCCCACAGCAGGGAGTCGAACAGATCGAGCCCGATCACCCCGCCATTGACCCTGACCCCCTTGGCCGAGCAGTGCCACAGATAAACCTTGGAGTTGTTGACGGCCCCATCGAGAGAGAGCTCGTCGAGACAGGTAAAATCGAGCAACCGGCCGGAGATGATGGGGCTTTTGAGGGTAACACCGCCGATGTTGAGCAGACGATGCTTGCCCAGCACCTGGGCCTCCCCCTTGTTGTTCTCCGAGACCGAAAGCAGGCTTTGCACCCGTTTCACCTCGTCATTGCCATGTTTTCCCGCCAGCCACATGCTGTAAGGCTCGAAACGGGTCTCCGAGCGAATGAGGCCGCTCTTGCGCAGGGATTCCAGTGCACTCGAGGCGCTCTCATACAGGCGGACCTTGTCGTCGCTCATGTAGACACAAAGGCTCAGCACGCAGCGGGAGCTGATGAAGCGGGCGATGCCGATCTGGAAGATCACGCTTTTTTCTATCTTCTGCTCCGCCATCCAGTCGTCGAAATGGGGCAGCGACGCCACCAGCAGCGCCCAGATACGGGGATAATCGTTCTCACGCCGCCACTCGTTGAATTGCTCGGGGGAAAGCTGCCAAAGCTCTGTTGCATTCATAGATGACCTCAGTAATGGAGATGTTCTCGTCGGTGATTCTCTGTCAAGTGCAACCAATAGAAGCGAGCTTACAACAGCAACGAATGGCCCCTAAGAATCAGGAGAAAAAAAGTTAACCATTTGAAAAAAATGCATAAATGCTTTCTCACACACCAAAAAAATGAACGCTCAGAGATAAAAAAAACTCCCGACCGGGAGCTTTTTTTATGGGCAGTACGCGATGGCGTTACGCCTCCAGGCTGATGCCGATGTTGGAGACGCCGTCCTGGGCCGCGAAGGCGCGGATGGCAAGGATGCGGTCGCTGTCCCGTTCATGGGCCACCCGTTTGAGCAGTTCGACCTGGAACTCCAGCTCCGCTTCCATGTACTCGTGCTCATAGAGCTCCTCATCGCTGAGATCCCGCTCTTCCAGCATCTCGATGAAGCCGGCGACCGTGCCGACAGACGCATGGCTGGCGTCGTTGGCCTCTTCCCCCACCCGGCAGATCACCGAGTTGTAGGCACAGCCCAGCGCCACGCAGGCGTCCAGTGCCGGATAGGCGCCGTAGGATTCAAACTTGCGGGGATCGGGAATGTAGACTTCAAACGCTTCCAGAATGGCACCAAGATTGACGCGGGATCCCTTGACCGTCAGGTAGTTCCACATCTGATCCAGCGCGTGACGGAATGCCCTCGCATCCCCGAAACCGGAAGCCTGGGTAAAGAGCACATAGTTGGGGTACATGCGCTCTGCCAGCGCCAGGGTATAGACGGTTTGCTGCCAGGGCTGCAGCTCGGCCAGTCGCTTATAAAACTTGTCACCAAACACTGGAGTCGGATCCTTTGCAAAATGTGGGGCAGATTGTAGCCCACGAGGGCCCCGTCTAAAAATGAAAAAGCGCCCTGCTCGACTATCTTGCCCGATCAACTGGGGTAAGATGGAGACAGCATCCCTCTCGCCTTGCCATAAACACGATAAGGAACAAGAGTATGAGCCAACGTACCCTGCTGCTGTTGAGTCAGGACAACAGCCACTATGAACGCCTGCTCAAGGCGGCCCATCTTCCCCATCTGCACATTCTTCGGGCCGACAATCAGGCCGAGGCCGAACAGCTTATCGGTGACGCTCATATCCTGATGGCCGAGCCTGCCCGGGCCAAGCCGCTGCTGGCCAAGGCCGGCAAGCTCAGCTGGCTCCAGTCCACTTATGCCGGGGTCGACGTGCTGCTGGACGCCAGTTGCCGCCGCGACTACCTGCTCACCAATGTCCGCGGCATCTTCGGCCCCTTGATGAGCGAGTATGTGTTCGGCCATCTGCTCAGCCTGACCCGCCAGTTGCCACTCTATCGCGAGCAGCAGCAGCAGGGCGTCTGGCAGAGCCATCCCTATCAGGGCTTGAAGGGAAAGACGCTGCTGCTGCTCGGTACCGGCAGCATAGGGCAGCATATCGCCCACACCGGAAAGCATTTTGGCATGAGGGTGCTCGGCATCAGCCACAGTGGCCGTGAGCGTGCCGGGTTCGATCAGGTGTACCAGTTGCCGGCTCTCAACAAGATGCTGGCCCAGGCCGATGTCATCGTCAGCGTGCTGCCCGCCACCCGCGAGACTCGCCACCTCTTCACCGCCGAACGCTTCGGCCACTGCAAACCGGGCGCCATCTTCTTCAACGTCGGTAGAGGCAATGCCGTCCATGAGGGGGATCTGCTGGCGGCACTGCAAGCCGGCAAGCCCGCCATGGCGGTGCTCGATGTGTTCGAGCAGGAACCCCTGCCCGCTGACAGCCCGCTCTGGCACCAACCCAATCTCATCGTGACGCCCCACAACAGCGCCTACAGCTTCCCGGAAGATGTGGCCCAGATCTTCATCCGCAACTACATCCGCTTCATCGATGGTCAGCAGCTGGACGGCAGGATCGACTTTGACAAGGGTTATTGAAGCCGTTCTGCAATGAAAAGGCCCCGCCAGTTGGCGGGGCCTTTTTCGTCAGGAGGGAGCCGTTCAGCCCGCCTCCATCTCTTTGCGGTAGCTCTTCACCTTGGCGAGGAACTGACGCTTGTCCTTGCCGGAGAGCGGCTCCGCCATCGGCAGCTTGATCTTCATGGGATCCACCGGGCGGTTGTTGATGCGTACTTCGTAGTGCAGGTGAGCACCGGTGGAGCGGCCCGTGTTGCCGGAGAGGGCAATCTTGTCACCCATCTTCACCTTCTGGCCCGGCTTGACCAGCAGCTTGCTCAGGTGCAGATAACGGGTCATCAGGGTACGGCCGTGCTTGATCACGACATAGGTGCCTGCCAGCGGGTGGCTGGTTGCCTTGAGGACCACACCGTCACCGGTCGCCATGATGGGCGTGCCTACCGGCAAGGCAAAGTCGGTTCCCTCATGGGGCCGGACCTGCCCGGTAATGGGATGACGGCGATTCGGGTTGAAACTGGAGCTGACCCGGTAACGGCTGTGAGTCGGATAACGGCGGAAGCCGCGCTCCAGGCTGTTTGCCTGACCGTCATAATAGTTGCCATCTTCCGACAACCAGGCTGACACGGCCTTGCCCTGGCTGAACACCTCGACCCCCAGCAACTGGGTATTGCCCGTACTCTTGCCGTCGACCGTCTCCTGACGGACCAGCACCTTGAACTTGTCACCCTTTTTCAAATCCTTGGCGAAGTTGAGGCGCCACTGGAACAGGTTGGCAATCTTCTGGATATGGTTGGCCGGGATACCGGCATTGCGGGCGCTGACGTAGAAGCTGCCGTTGATGACACCGTCATAGCTCTTCTGCTGCCACTCTACCTCTTCATTGAGCATGTTGGCGCTATAGGTGTCGTCGGTACGCTCCAGCACCAGGGTCTGCTTGATGTTCAGGCGGATCTTCAACTGCTGCAGAATGTTGTCCTGATCGATCAGCAACTCGATGGTCTGACCGGGTTTGAGACGCGCCAGGTTGTTCTTGGCATCCGCATCCAGCACCTTGTAGAGGGTGGTGGTGGACAGCCCCAGGTTGTTGAAGATGGTGGTCAGGTTCTCGCCGTTGCGAACCCGGTAATCTTGCCATTGAGGCGTGGCATCGGCCGGGATGTCGTCTTCGGGAGCGGCTGACTCGACCAGCTCGTGATCCGGAATGTCGTTGAAGTCGGTGTTGTCTTCGTTGGTTGCGGTGCCCGTGGTGGCGATCGGCAACTCCAGACGCAGTGGCCGCTCCAGGATGTCACCGGGAGCTGGCAATACGGCTACCGCTGACAGCGTCATGGCCGTGAGCAATAGCATGGCATAGAAATGCTTGCGGGGAACCGGGGGTTCCCAATTGGCAGCCTGGGCTACCAAGGGACGGAGACGTTTCATCCGCTATCCTGTTATTAGATCTAAGGGTGGTGGTTGTGGGTCTGTTTTTATGAGTTTTTATTATGAAAACCGAATATCTGGCTTTTAGACCTAAATACTTACAAAAAGTTCATAGCTCCATGCACGAAACTCACATTTTATGCATAACCTTCCAGCATGGGCAGAAATGATCGTCATTTTCAGCCATTTTTTTCTATTTTTAAGAACCAAGTCCGGTTGTGGTGCTCTCCGGCCCAGAAAATGTTGCAAAAACATCTCCATGGAGTGGGTATGTCATTGGCAAAATTGTTAAATGTAATCATCCTAATCCTCTTCACCATCGGCGCCGCGCTGCTGCTCGTGCTGGAGATCACCACGGTACGACAGTCTATTCTCGACCAGATGTCGGCCAACCTTGAAACCGCCATCACCGCACTGGGGCTGGTGCTGCAGGGCACTCTGCTCAACGATGACAAGGTCCTTGCCGAGACCATAGTGAACGCCATGTTCGACGGAGGCTTCGTCAACTCCGTCGTTCTGCTGGATCCGGATGGCCAGGTGCTGTTCCAGAAGGTGTTCCACACCGCACAGCAAAATGTTCCAGGCTGGCTCCCCTCAGTTATCGACATGCCACCGGTCAAGATTGAGCAGGAGTTGACCGACGGCTGGCGCATTCTCGGTACCCTCACGCTCGAGGGACACAAGGGTTACGCCTACCAGCATCTGTGGAACGCCATCAGTCGTACCGGACTTGCGCTGCTCGCCGGCCTGCTGGTGTTCAGCCTGGTGATCACCTGGGTGTGCCGCCGCCTGCTGCGCCCCCTCGAACAGATCAGTCTGCAACTGGCCCGGATCCGCAAACGCCAGTTCAGCGGCAACCTGCCAACCCCGTGGCTTCGCGAATTGCAGGAAGTCGTTGTCTCCATCAACCAGCTGGTCTCTGAACGCAAGCGGGACCTGCTGCAACAGCGGCTCAAGATCACCCAGCTTGGCAAGCACGACGCTCTCCCGACCCACCAGAAGCTCGTTGGGCTGGTCGACACCGATGGCAACACCTATCAGCAGCATTTCTTCTCCACTCAGGGGAGTATCAGGCTCTACAGCCGCCTGCTACCCAAGCACCCCCCCACCACGGACAGTTCGCCGGATGAAATTCGGGGGCTGCTCAACGACTGGCTGACTCAGAAGGCGGAAGGGCTCCAGCTGCCTCTCAGCCTGCTCGGCCACCCAGACTGGGCGCAGTTTGCCCCCGTGCTGACCAGCGCTCGTGGTAAGACGCTGGACTGGCGCTGGGATCTGGCGATCTTCCCCCCCCTGGCCGAGGAACGACTGACCGCACTCCAGTCCCAGGGGATTGAGCTGGCATTCAGCAACATCCCGATGAACAACGACAATCTGGCCAGGCTCGACCCCATCAGACCTGTCTTCATCAGTTGCCAGCTCACCCAGTCCCCCCTTTATTGGAACCTGCTCTCCCAATGCCTCCATGCTTCCGGCTACACCTTGCTGGCGGAAGCCGGCGACGTAAGCGATGTGGACATGCTGCGCAGTTGGGGCATCGATGGTTATGCCACTCAGGAGAATGCATCATGAGGATCCCGCTGCTGCTGCTCGCCCTGCTGTGGCAACCGACCCTGCACGCGACCACCATGACCATAGGCACAGGGGGGGAGCAAGGCATCTATTATCAGGTCATCAAGGAGTTCTGCAGACTGGCCAAAAAAAGTGACCCCACGATGCCCTGCAAACTACAGGCCAGCTCCGGGTCCATCGAAAATCTCCGCCAGCTGAAAACGGGAGAGGTACCCTATGCGCTCGTCCAGTCCGACTGGCTCTATCAGGCCAGCCAGGGCACCGGGCCTTTCGCTGCCCAGCCACAACCCGAGCTGAGGGCGCTCTTTGCCACCCACGCCGAACCTTTCACCATAGTGGTGCGAGCCGATGGGGATATCACCACCCTGGAGCAGCTCAAGCTGGCCCCCATCGACATGGGCCTGAAGAGTTCAGGGACTTGTCAAACGGCATTGGCCCTGTTCAATGTTCTGGGCGCAAAGGAGCAAGATCTCGATTTGAAGAGCGTCGCCAATCTCTCCGAAGCGTTGTGCAATAAACAGATCGATGCCTATGGCCTTGTCATGGGTCATCCCAACCGCATCGTGCTGGACACCGCCAAGCGCTGCGCCGTGCGCTTCCTGGCGATCGAGGGGCCCGTAAGGGACCAGCTGCTCAAGGGGGTCAGGTATTATCAGCGCAGCCAGGTGCCGGCACGCATCTACCCGGGCAACCTCAAGGCAACCCCCACCTTCGCCATCGCCGCCACCCTGGTGACCAATGCCGCCACTCCCGATGACGAGGTCTATCGGCTGACCCGGGCCATGCTGAGTCAGCAAACCAGTTTCAACGAACAGACCTATGGCTATGCGAACCTGTTTCACAAGGCGCGCAACAAAATAGGCCCGGTGCTGAGTGTCGAACAGCATCCGGGCGCGGGAAAATATTTCGAGGAGTTGAAGGCGGCGGGCAAGTTATAGCTGGCGACGGGGGGAGCGCAAATGCTCGCTGGAGAAGCGGCTCTGCATCGAGGTCCACTGGGCCAGGCGATCGGCACTCCCCGCCAGGGTTCCCTCGCGACGGGATTTCATGATCCAGATGCTTTTGGCATCGAAACTGTAAACCGGCTGCAGATCATTGCGCTTGCTCCCCGGCAGGATGCGGCCATTGATGTTGTCCAGCACCAGGGGATCTGACTTGATGGTCGGGAAGTACAACGTCACCATGTGGAATTGGTTGTAACGAATTGCCTTCACATAGGCCAGCCGCAGCTTCTTCTCGTCGACCCCCAGCTCCATCAGGGTATAGTACTTGGCGATGCTGTAGTCCTCGCAATCCCCTCCTCTCGCCCCGATGAACTCCAGCGGATTGGCCCAATAATCATCATCCCCCCACAGTCTGGGATCCTCGCTGTAGGTCAGGTTGTTGAAGTAGTTGTTCACCAGCTCCAGCTTCTGCTGGTCCGTCGTTCCGGCTCTTGGCGTCAGCAGACGAGAGAAGGCCTCGGACCGCTGGATCGCTCTGGCGCCATAGACCGCCTGCATTTTTGCCCTGAGTTCCGGGCTGGCGATGTGTTCGGAAAGACCGGATGCCTGTATGCCGGATCCCAGCAGGGTCAGCGTGCAGGCAGAGACGAGCAACCATTTCATGACTGACACTCCATATCAGATGCTGGAGGTCAGTATAGTTGGCCGCGCCGCCTCTATCGTCAATGTCGGGCAAGGCCTAGCGGCACTGGGCGAAGGCATCCGCCAACTGCTGCATGAATTGCGGATAACCGTCCGGACCGAGCGGCACCTGCTCGCCGACTTCGTCCAGCAGCAGCACCTTGGCCCCGGTATTGCGGGCAACCGACTCGATCACCGCCGGGGAGAACTGCGGCTCGGCGTAGATGCAGCTCGCCTTTTTCTCTTCCAGCGCCTTGCGGATGTCAATCAGCGTCTTGGCTCCCGGGCGACGCTCCGGGCTCACGGTGAAGTGTCCCTTGGAGCTCATGCCGTAGTGACGCTCCCAGTATCCATAGGCTTCGTGGAACACGAAGTAGCCCTTCTGATCCACCGCGTTCATCTGCACGGCGATCACCTTGTCCAGGGCGTCAACCTTGCCCTCGAAGGCCGCGAGATTGGCGGCATAGCGCGCCTGGTTGGCAGGATCCAGCTTGCCCAGTTCGGTCGCGATCGCCTCGGCAATCACCTTGGCCTGGGTTGGACCCAGCCAGATGTGGGGATCCACCCCTTCGTGGTGGTGCCCTTCATGGCCCTCGTCGTGCGAGCCGTGGTCGTGGGCGGCATGGTCATGATCCTTGTCATCATGGTGATGATCGTCATGTTCCCCCTGGGTCGCATAGTTGTACAGCGGCATGCCGGGAACCTGGGTCAGGGTCAATACATGAGGATGCTGGGCCAGGGGTTTGGCCATGAAGCCTTCCAGCTCGGGACCGACCCACACCACCAGATCGGCCTCCTTGATATTGCGCATGTCGGAAGGGCGCAGGGAAAAATCGTGGGGCGACGCACCGGTGGGCAGCAGCACCCCGGGCTCGCTCACACCATCGGTGATCGCCGCCGCGATGAAGCCCAGGGGTTTGATGGTGGTCAGCACCTCGAGGGCACGGACAGGCAGACTCACCGCCATCAGGGCAGTGATCAGAGCAAGAATTCGCATAGAGGTCTCGTCAGGGTGTGTGTGTGTGATAATATAACAAACCAACGTCGCTGTTATATTATAACTCTCACAGGCTGTAAACCCCGGAGCTGTCATGACCCAACTGGTGGAGCTGAAAGAGGTCTGTCTCTCATTTGACGGACGACTCGTGCTCGACAAGGTCTCCTTTACCCTGAACAAAGGCAAAATCACCACCCTGGTCGGCCCCAACGGGGCGGGCAAGAGCACCCTGAGCAAGCTGGTGCTGGGCTTGCTCAGCCCAGATTCGGGGGACATCGTTCGCCGCCGCGATCTGCGGGTCGGCTATGTACCCCAGCGCCTCTATCTGGACCCCACCCTCCCCCTGACGGTGCGCCGCTTCCTGCAACTTGGCAAGAACAGCCGCCTCTCCATCGAGGAGGCGCTCAATCGGGTCGGTGCGCAGGAGCTCTTGGACAACCGGATGCAGAAGCTCTCCGGTGGCGAGATGCAGCGGGTACTGCTGGCCCGCGCCCTGCTGGTCAAACCCGAGCTGCTGGTGCTGGACGAACCGGTGCAAGGGGTAGATATCACGGGCCAGATCGAGCTCTATGCCCTCATCAGCCAGCTGGCCGCCGAGTTCCACTGCGCCGTGCTGATGGTCTCCCACGATCTGCACCTGGTGATGGCCAGCACTCACGAGGTGATCTGCCTCAATCGCCACGTCTGCTGCCACGGCGAGCCGGAGAGCGTGGCCCGCCACCCGGAATTTGCCCGCCTGTTCGGGCGACCGGAGCGGGAGGTGCTGGCGGTCTATACCCACCATCACCACTGCGATGGCGAACACCATCATCATGAACCGCAGGCCCCCGTCATCCGCCTGCCCTCTCGCAACAACTAGGATCTTCACGTGGACAGCTTTCTGTTATACGCCCTCGCGGCCGGACTCGGCATCGCCCTGCTGGCCGGGCCGCTTGGCAGCTTCGTGGTGTGGCGCAAGATGGCCTATTTTGGCGACACCCTCTCCCATGCCTGCCTCTTCGGCCTCGCCCTCGGCATCCTGCTGCAGGTGGACCTCACCCTGGCGGTCGTGGTCTGCTGCCTCGCCATGGCCATGCTGCTGGTCATCATGAGCCGCAACCAGCAGGTGGCCACCGACACCCTGCTCGGCATTCTGGCCCACAGCGCCCTGTCGCTGGGTCTGGTCACCCTGAGCTTCATGGACAACGTGCGGGTGGATCTGATGGCCTACCTGTTTGGCGACCTGCTCTCGGTGCAGCCCATGGACCTGCTCTGGATCTACGGCGGCGGCGCCCTGGTGCTGCTCACCCTGTGGCGACTCTGGGATCCCCTGCTCTCCATGACCATCTCGGAAGAGCTGGCCCGGGTGGAAGGGGTGCGGGTGGATGTGCTGCGCTGCGTGCTGATGTTGCTGATAGGCCTGGTCATCGCCGTGGCCATGAAGTTCGTCGGGGCGCTCATCATCACCTCCTTGCTGATCATTCCCGCCGCCACCGCCCGCCGCTTCAGCCAGACTCCGGAGCAGATGGCCGGCTTTGCCGCCCTGACAGGCTGTCTCGCCGTGCTGGGGGGCCTTGCCCTCTCCTGGTATCAGGACACCCCGGCCGGTCCCTCGGTCGTAGTCTGCGCCACCACCCTCTTTGTACTGAGCCAGTTCAAGCGCACCTGACCCGCTCCTGATGGCCCTGGTCTCGCCAGTGCCATCAGGCCTCCCGAATCAGACTCCTGCGTCGTGGGCTGTGCCGTCCATTCTGCATAGGGCCCCCAGCCCGTTCAGACGCGCCTGAGAGGCTCGTTTTCCCCGGGTCTCAGGCTCGCCTGCGACTCCTGCCACAGCCACTGACGCAACCGGCTGATGGCGGGTTCATGGGCGCGCGAGCGCTTGAAGACGAAATAGAAGTTGTCGCCGGTCTCGAGGGCGTGCAGGGGCAGCCGCACCAGACGCGGATCTTCCGGCTGCAACATGTAGTCATTGATGAGCGCCATTCCCTGGTCCCAGTTCGCCGCCTCCAGCGCGAGCAGGATATGGCTGAAATGGTGCACCCTCGCCTCGGGGGGAATGGTCAGCCCCCCCATTTCGGCCCAGCGCCGCCAATCTTCCCCCTTCTCGCGGTAGATAGCCTGGATGGAGAGCAGCGGCAACTGCCACAAGGTGGCGGGCCACTCCCCTTCCACCTGCTGCCACATCCGGCGACTGCATACCGGCATCAGCCGCTCCCGATAGAGCAGATCGTGCATGTAGCCCGGCCCTTCGGGGGAGACGGTGATGAAACCGTCCGCCACCCTGTCGGAGAGCTCGGGATCTTCCGCCACCATCTCCAGGCTGAGATCCAGCTCGGGATAGAGCTGGCGCAGCCCGGCCAGGCGCGGGATCAGCCACTTCACCGCAAACGAGCTGTAGACCGCGAGCCGCACCCGCATCTCGCCTCCACCGCGCAACTGCTCGCTGCTCTGGGCAATCTGGACCAGCCCGGCGGCGATCCCCTCGAAATAGATCTCCCCCTGGGGCGTCAGGGAGAGCAGCCGCCCCTGGCGCAGCAGCAGCCGCTCCCCCAGAAAATCCTCCAGCAGACGGATCTGGTGACTGACCGCACTCTGGCTGACATTGAGCTCCAGGGCGGCGCGGGAAAAACTCAGCAGGCGGGCAACCACCTCGAAATATTGAACGGCGCGCAGGGGGGGCAGCTTCATTATCCAAATTTCTCATGCGTGATGATTTTTTATCATTTTACTGGATAACAGGCCGCGGGCTACCCTCCCCTCATCTGAATCTGGAGGTGGTATGAATGCAGTCGGAATAGGCATCCTCTATCTGGTGCTCGGCAACATGGTGGCGGTCTTCTCCGATGCCCTGGTCAAGGTGCTGGAGCCGGACCAGCCCATCTTCCAGTTTGTCTTTTTCCGCCAGCTCTCCGCGGCCCTGCTGCTCGCCCCCTGGCTGCTCTGGTCCTGGCGGCGCAACCCGCCGGTAGCCCTCAAGTGGCACCTGCTGCGGGCCCATATCTGGGCCGTCGGTGTCTGCCTGATGGTGGTCGCCCTCACCCGGCTGCCGCTCGCCACCGCCAACGCCCTCTTCTATGCCGCCCCGCTGCTGATGGTGCCGCTCGCGGTCTGGCTGGCGGGGGAGGCACTCTCGCGCCAGAAGGTGCTGACGGCGCTGCTCGGCTTCGTCGGAGTGCTCATCGTGCTGCGCCCGACCGAGGTAAACTGGGCCGCCCTGGCGGCGCTCGGGGTGGCGCTCTCCCTGGCGGTCAACAACCTGCTGATCAAGCGCATCCCGCTCCAGCAGCCCATCGCCCAGACCCTGTTTTTCACCAATGTGCTGAGCATGCCCTTCATCCTGGCGCTGGCCTGGTGGGAAGGGGGCGAGTGGCAATGGCAGATGTGGTGGCCCGCCTTCGGCTCCTCGGCGCTCATCATGGTCTATGCAGGATTGTGCGTGATGGCCTATCGCAAGGCGGAGGCGAGCAAGATCGCCTCGGCGGAGTACACCGGGCTGCTGATGGCGGTCGCCATCGGGGTCTGGCTGTTTGACGAACAGCCAGGGCTGCCGCTGCTGCTGGGGTGCCTGTGCATCATACTGCCGCTGGTCGCCATGGCCCGCAGCAAGCCCAAGCCCCAGGCCGAGCCGGCGCTCTAGCCTGCCGGGTCAAGCAGGGGGGCGACCCGCTGCTGCAGATGGGGGATCACCCCCTGCTCGAACCAGGGGTTCTTCCTGAGCCAGAGGGTGTTGCGCGGGGACGGGTGCGGCAGCGGCAACCAGGCCGGGCCATAGTCCGCCCAGTGTCGCACCGTCTCGGTGAGCGATCCTTTCGCCGCCGCCCTCAGGTAGTAAGCCTGCGCATACTGGCCGATGAGCAGAGTCAGCTCGATGTTGGGCAGCAGCATCAGTACCTTGTCGTGCCAGGTGGGGGCACATTCCGGGCGCGGCGGCAGATCCCCCGACTTGCCCCTGCCCGGGTAACAGAGCCCCATGGGCATGATGGCGATGCGGGATTCATCGTAAAAGGTGGCCTTGTCCACCCCGAGCCACAAGCGCAGCCGATCGCCGGAGGGATCATCCCAGGGGATGCCGCTGGCGTGTACCCGGGTGCCGGGGGCCTGGCCGATGATGAGCAGACGGGCGCGCTCGTTGCCGCGGATCACCGGCCTTGGGCCGAGCGGCAGGTGGGCCTCGCACAGGCGGCAGGCCCGGATCTGTTCAAACAGGGGATCGAGTCGGTTCATGGGCCCGATAGTACCAGAGTTTTCTCCCCGCTCCCGCTTGTGAAAGGGGCGGCGGATACTTATCATGCAGCCGCCATTGTTTAGTTTAATAAACGGAGAGAGATGAAGAACTGGATGGGCACCGGCAGCGCGGCCCTCTCATTCGTGCTGTGGGGCATGCTGCCCCTCTATTACCAGTTCATGCCCGAGATCAACATGTGGGAACTGCTTTCCCACCGGGTGCTCTGGTCCGTGGTGCTGCTGGGAGGCCTGCTTCTGCTCCTCGGCCAGCGGGTGCCCTGGGGGGCCCTGCGCGGCGATCCCCGGCAGCTCGGCCTCGTGCTGCTGGCGGGCCCCGTGATGTCCATCAGCTGGTGCATGTTCACCTGGTGCCTGACCACGGGCCAGGTGCTGGCCACCAGCCTCGCCTTCTTCATGACCCCGCTCTTCAACATCGCTTTTGCGGTGCTCTTCCTCAAAGAGAAGCTCACCCCGCAAAAACACCTGGCGGTGGCGCTCGCCCTGGCGGGGCTCGCCTACATGCTCTTCTCCTACGGCCAACTGCCCTGGTTCTCCCTCGTGATGGGGGCCAACTTCGCCCTCTACGGCCTCATTAAGAAGAAGGTGAGACTGGACGCCGGTACCAGCCTCTATCTGGAGTCCCTGGTGCAGTTGCCCATCGCCCTTCTCATCATCGGCTGGCTGACCTTGCAGGGCACCAGCCAGTTTATGGCCGGTGACTGGACCGAGCGACTGCTGCTGATGGGCAGCGCCCCCGCCACCCTGCTGCCGGTGGGGCTGTTCTGCTATGCAGTGGCGCGCACGCCCATGAGCACGGTGGGGCTGTTGCAATACATAGAGCCGAGCCTCGCCTTCCTGCTCGCCCTCTTCTGGTTTGGCGAGATCCCGGATCCGGTGAAATCCGTGGGCTTTGCCTTCGTCTGGGCCGGCCTGCTGGTGAGCCTGCTGCCCCTGCACCGGCTTGGGCGCCAGCGGGCCAGGTGGCGCACCTCGTGACCCTCGCCACCACCACTCCCTCCCGCTGGTTTGTCTATCTGGTGCGCACCGGCACCGGGGCACTCTATGCGGGGATCAGCACGGATCCCGAGCGGCGACTGCGTCAGCACCAGAGCGGCAAGGGGGCCAGAGCCCTGCGCGGCAAGGGGCCCCTCTCCCTGGTATGGCAGCAGGAGGTCCCCAGCAAACGCGAGGCGCTGCGCCTCGAGTACCGCCTCAAGCAGCAGAGCAAGGCGTTCAAGGAGCGCCTGGTACACGAGCCGGCGCTGTGGCACGGCTGGAGCCTTTCCTGGCTTGCCAACCCGCACACCGACCCTGTGTCGCCCCCATAAAAAGGGCCACTGCAAGCAGTGGCCAAGGAAGGATGCGAAATCAGGGAGGCTTAACGGTAGGTGTTCGACTGCTTGCGCCTGTTGCTGAGGAGCCAGCACACCACCAGCACCACCAGCAACCAGGGCGCCAGCTTGATGATGAGGGCAAACATGCCGGCCAGGGCGCCAAACAGCACGAAGACCCCGCTCACCAGCAGCATGGCCAGCACGGTGAATCCGGTCAGCGCCATGCCGATCAGCACCAGGATCAAGACGATAAATTCCAGCATGTTGTGCTCCTCACGGGCTTGCACTTGCCGACGGGGCGATCCGGAGATCACCCCAGCCAGCGTTGAAGTTCACGGCGGGGAGGCATGACGAGCACCCCCACCAGATAGAGCGCCAGGGCCAGCGGCGGCATCAGGATCAGGGCGAGCAGGGCCACCACCCGCACCGTCACTCTGGACACCCCCAGCCCTCTGGCAAGACCGGCGCAGACCCCGGTCAGCTTGCGATGGGCGAGATCCTTGGGCCAGGGTGTCATGTTATGCCTCCACCTTCTGACCCTTGAGCCGGGCCAGTTCCCGCTCAATCTCGTCGTTCAGCTCCAGCTCGCGGAACTGGGCCTCGAGGGACGGATTCTGCCCCAGGGTCGCCGCCTCCAGCTGGGCCTCCAGCTGATCGACACGGTTCTGGAAGCCGTCGAAGCGGGCCACCAGCTCGTGCATGCGCTGGTTGTCCACCTGGGCACGGGCGCGGATGCGGCTGTGGGCGGTCTGTTCGCGCAGGGTCAGCATCTTCTGCTTCTCCCGCGCCTCGGTCAGCTTGGCCGCCAGTCGCTCGCTGTCGGCGGTGAGCTGGGCCAGCACTTCGGCCACCCGCGCCTTGTCCTCTTCCAGCCGCTCGCACTGCTTCATCTCCGCCAGCTTCTCGGTGAGGGCGGCACGGGCCAGATCTTCGCGGCCCTTCTGGATGGCGAGTTCGGCCTTGGCTGCCCACTCCTGGATCTGGTTGCGCAGCGCCTGCTGATGGCGCTCCAACTGTTTCTGTTCGGCGATGACGCGGGCGGCCTGGGTTCTCATCTCGACCTGGACCTGCTCCATCTCCTCGATCATCAGCCGCAGCATCTTCTCCGGCTCTTCGCTCTTGTCGAGCAGGCTGTGCAGGTTGGCATTGATCACGTCGGTCAGGCGGCTGAATACGCTCATGGTCTGGCTCCTTGTTGATGGGGTGTCACTCTCTTCCCATGACATTACAAGAGCCGTGCCAGAATATTTTTTCCTTTATTTACAATTAGATGAAAGTTAACGATGGATGTCCATTGGATACAATGTGGTGAAAAAAACCAACAAGATGGTGATTTTCACCAATAAAAAAGGGAGCCAGCGGCTCCCTCTCTTCTCTGCAACCGGGCTCAGGCCGCCGGCCGATGGCCAAGCTTGCCATCCAGCTCCGCCAGCTTGGCTTCCATCTTCTCCCGGCAGGTGTCGGAGAGCTCGCGGATGCCAGCGGCGCCGTGCTCCTTGCTGCACACCGGGGCCATCACTTCCAGCAGCACCTCGCCGTTGTCCCAGCGGTTGAGATCGACCTGACCGAAGTAGCTGGAGCAGACGATGGGCACCACGGGCACCTCGGCCTGGACGGCAGTGTGGAAGGCCCCCGCCTTGAACGGCAGCAGACCGCGCCCCTGGGAGCGGGTCCCCTCCGGGAACATCCAGATGGAGGTGCCGCGATGCTTGATGCGATCCACCACCTGGCCGATGGTGCCGATGGCGCGGGAGCGGTTGGAGCGGTCGATCAGCACGTTGCCGGAGAGCCAGAAGATGAGGCCGAAGAAGGGGAGCCACAGCAGGCTCTTCTTGCCCACCGCCACCACGCCGGGCTGCACGGCGCCGGTCACGGTGAAGATGTCGTAGTTGCTCTGGTGATTGCAGACATAGACCGCAGGCCCCACCGATTTGACCTCGTCGGCCACCGTCACCCGGACCTTGAGGCCGATCAGCGGGCAGACCGCATGATACATGCGGGCGAAGACATAGACGTTGTTCGGGTGGCGCGGGCGCACCAGACAAAGCAACAGGCCGAACAGGAACCAGAATACGAGCAGCAGTGCCAGCAGCAGCACACGGGCAAGTTTGAGCATCGAACACCTCGGAATTTGACTCGGCGCAGTATACTGGTCCCCCTTTTAGCGAACAAGCGTTCGCCAGACAGAACCGACCAGCCCCGGACGCCACCGGCCACCCCGGCTTGCCCCACCCGCCATTGCCCGCTAGGATGTGGCCATCTTGATGAACGGGGCGAGCATGATTTTGCAACAACGCGCGGCGACACGACTCCTGCTGCTGGTCTGCCTGCTGGTGCTCAATTGCGCGGCCCAGCCGCTGGCCCGGCTGGCCCTGCTCGATCACGCCGTGAGTTGCCAGACCCAGCCCCAGTTCGCCTCGGCCGACGACCAGGCCGACAAGAGCACGCCCGCCAGTGTGCAGCCCAATAGCTGCCAGCTCAACGGCAAGTGGCTGAGCGCCGCCAGTCTGCTGTGCGTGGAGCAACTCTTCTTCGCCATCGCCTTCGTGATTGCCCTGCTGGTGCCCCTGTCACGGCGCGCACCGGCACTGCCTCCCCCCATCAATGTCTCGCCGCCGGAGCGGCGACTGCACCTCACCCTCTGCGTCTGGCGGGAATGAGTTCAGCCGCGCTTTTTCAGCCTGCTGTCACTCATTTTTTGCGAGACCCAACACATGTCGAATCTCTTCAAGGCGGCCCTGCTACTGGGCAGCCTGCTGTGGCAATCCAGCGGATTGGCCAGCGATACGGGGTGGCTCACCCGCCCCCAGAACAGTCACGCCAAGGTCAGGCTACAAGCCGACCGCAGCGTCCCGGATCAGACCCGCATCCTGCTCGATGTCCAGCTGGCGTCAGGCTGGAAGACCTACTGGCACAGCCCGGGTGAAGGGGGCATAGCGCCCCAGATCCTGTGGGATGAGCCGGTCGGCGACTTCCAGTGGCACTGGCCCACGCCGCGCCCCTTCGAGGTGGCCGGGCTCAGCACCCAGGGCTATCAGGAGCAGGTACGCTTCCCCCTGAGCCTGGGCTACCCGGCCGGGCAGCCGCTCAAGGGCACCTTGCGCCTCTCCACCTGCAGCAATGTCTGCATCCTGACCGACTACCCCTTCACCCTGGCGGCGGATGGGCAGGCGCCGACCGGTTTCGACTTCGCCTGGGCCCGGGCCATGAGCACCCTGCCACAGACGCTGCCCGCCGACACCCGGGTCGAGCTCGGCTACCAGCACAACCAGCTGCAACTGCGGGCCGAGCGGGCAGAAGGCTGGCAGGAACCTGCGCTCTTCATCGATGCGCTGGAGGGGGCCGAGTTCGGCAAGCCCGCGCTCGAGGTAAGCGGCACCACCCTGATCGCCCGGGTGCCGGTCAGCGACGGCTGGCAGGGGGATGCCCCTGACTTGCGCGGCCAATCCCTCGGCCTGCTGCTCACCAATGGCGAGCAGGCCTGGCAGACCCGCGCCACCATCGCCGATCCCCTCGCCCTGCCGGCCCCGGGGCAGCCACTTCTCTGGCTGCTGGGGGCGGCACTGCTCGGCGGTCTCATCCTCAACCTGATGCCCTGCGTGCTGCCGGTGCTGGCCCTGAAACTCGGCACCGTGTTGCAGCAGCAAGAGAGCGAACAAGGAGGCGTGCGCAAACAGTTCCTCGCCGCCAGCGCCGGGATAATCACCTCCTTCTGGGTGCTGGCGGCCATGAGCAGCCTGCTGCGCGCCACACAAGGGGCGGTCGGCTGGGGGATCCAGTTCCAGGGCGCCGGTTTCATCGGCTTCATGGTGCTGGTCACCCTGCTGTTTTGCGCCAACCTGCTGGGCTTGTTCGAGATAAGGTTGCCCAGCGATCTCAACACTCGCCTCGCCACCCGCGGCGGCGAGGGGCTCGGCGGTCACTTCCTGCAGGGGAGCTTCGCCACCCTGCTGGCCACTCCCTGCTCGGCCCCCTTCCTCGGCACCGCGGTGGCCTTTGCCCTGGCGGCGCCGCTCGGCCAGCTCTGGCTCATCTTCACGGCCCTCGGCATTGGCATGAGCCTGCCCTGGCTGCTGGTGGCGGCCCTGCCGCGCCTCGCCCTCTGGCTGCCCAAACCGGGGCGCTGGATGGGGCAACTGCGCATCCTGCTCGGGCTGATGATGCTGGGCTCCAGCCTCTGGCTGGCGAGCCTGCTTGGCAACCATCTGGGCACCACGGCCACCGGCTGGCTGATGGCCGCCATGGTGCTGGCGCTGCTGATGGGCATCCTCTGGCGTTATGGTCTGCGCGGTTTCACCCTGGCCCTCTCCCTCTCGGCACTCATCGGCGGCGCCCTGCTGCTGGGGGGCGCCCTCACGGTGAAAGGGAGTGGCAGCGTCGATCGCATCGCCTGGCAGCCCCTCTCCGAGCAGGCCATCGCCGACGCCCTGGCCCAGAACAAGCGGGTCTTCGTGGATGTGACCGCCGACTGGTGCGTCACCTGCAAGGCCAACAAATACAACGTGCTGCTGCGTGACGAGGTGCAGCGCGCCCTGTCGGCCCCGGACGTGTTAGCCCTTCGCGGCGACTGGAGCCGGCCGAGCGATGCCATCTCCGCCTTCCTGCGCCAGCGTGGCGCCGCCGCCGTTCCCTTCAACCAGATCTACGGGCCCGGCCTGCCGGAAGGGGAGGTCCTCTCTCCCCTGCTGGACAAGGCCGACTTGCTCGACAGCTTGCACAAGGCCGGCCTCGTTCAGGCCGATGCCACCCATTTCTAAGGAGAATGCCATGAGACTGCGAACCCTGACCCTCTGCACTGCCCTGGTCGCCGCCACCCTGAGCACCCCCACGCTGCACGCCGCCCCCTTCACCCCGGAGCAGGAGGCCCGCATCAAGGAGCTCATTCGCGAGACCCTGATCGCCAACCCCGGGATCCTCGACGAGGCAGCCGAATCCTGGGAGAAACAGAACGCCGCGACCCAGCAGGCCCAGATGGGTGACTTCATCAAGGGCAACCAGGATGTGCTGTTCAACAGCCCCACCAGCCCGCGCCTCGGCGCCAAGCATCCCAAGCTGACCCTGGTGCTGTTCACCGACTACAACTGCCCCTACTGCAAGCAGTTCGACCCGGCGGTCGCCAAGCTGCTCGCGGCCTATCCGGACGATCTGGGGCTGGTGATCAAGCTGCTGCCGTTCAAGGGGCAGACCTCCGCCAAGGCGGCCCAGTACAGCCTGACCCTGTGGCAACAGGATCCTGCCCGCTTCCTCCCCCTGCACGACAAGCTCATGAGCAAGCAGGGGATGCTGACCGAGACGGACATCAACAAGGCGCTGGCCGCCACCGACAACCTGACCCTCAAGCCCGCAGGCAAGGCCACCGAAGAGCTGCGCAACAGCCTGCGCATCGGCACCCTGCTCGGCGTGCAAGGCACCCCGGCGACCCTTATCGGCAACCAGCTGGTGCCGGGTGCCATTCCCTATGACGAGCTGGAGCAGCTGGTCAAAGCCGAGCTGGCCAAGCGGAGCTAAGCCATGGCCGAGGATGCAGGCATAAAGGCCCCCCGCTGGCGCCGCTGGGGCAAGGAGGCGCTCTGGCTGCTGCTGATGGCGCTCGTCATCACCACCCTGGTGGATCTGTGGCGCAGCCCCACGCTGCCGGCGGGGGCCATGGAGGCCCCCTTCACCCTGCAGGACGGCACCACCACCACGCTGGCCGAGCAGAGCCGCGGCAAGCCCCTGCTGGTCTACTACTGGGCCAGCTGGTGCGGGGTGTGCCGCTTCACCACTCCCACGGTGGAGCAGCTCTGGCAGGAGGGCGAAAATGTGCTGACGGTGGCCCTGCGCTCCGGCAGCGATGAGCCGTTGCGCGCCGGGATGGCGAAGAAGGGGCTGACCTTCCCCACCCACAACGACGAGTCCGGGGATCTGGCCGCCCGCTGGCAGGTGGGGGTGACACCAACCTTCCTCGTCATCAAGGATGGGGCTCTGGTGAGCAGCACCACCGGCTGGAGCAGCGCCTGGGGGCTCAGGTTGCGGCTGCTCTGGGCAAGCTGGTAGTCCCCTTCATGCCAGAGATGCAAAGAGCCCGGTATCGCTACCGGGCTCTTTTTCATCAGAGGGCTGACAACCCGTCCTATTGGGCGGCCTCCATCGCCCGCTTCTCCAGATTGGCCTTGATGTCGAGACGCTCAGACTCTCCGATCACCCCGTCACCGTTCTTGTCCAGGCGAGAGAAGAGCGCCTCCTGCCGCGCCATGAACTGGGCCCTGGTGGTCTCCCGCGACGGCTTGAGCTGGCTCATCCGCTCCGGGACCGGCTTGCCAGCCTGTTGCATCACACCAGCCAGCTTTGCCAGGTTGGCCTCTTTCTCGGCAACCGACAGCACGCCGTCACCGTTTTTGTCTTGCAGGGCAAAGCGCTGGGCGGCGCGCTCCATGAACTGGGCCCTGGTGACATCCCCCATCAGCGGCGAGACGGGCAATATGTCGCTGGCAGAGGCGGCACTGCCTGCCAGCGCGAGCACGAAAAACGCGGACTTGACCATGGCGATGACTCCTTGTGACGGCAGAATCCGGATGGTTCGGACAAGAGGGGGTCGGGCAACGCCGGGGCCTGCCGCCCCCCTCTGCCAGTGTAGCCCCGCCGCCATCTCGCACCGCCCGCTCTTTTCGTACAGAAAGACCGCACTTTCATGGCAGAGGCGCCGGCTTTCCGTTAAAATCTCCGGTTTTTGCCGAGCCTGGTTTGCCGACGTTGCGCCACCAGGTCGACACAGGATGAATTCCACCATGCCAGTGAGGCAGGATCCGTCATGAACAACTACTTCCGGGTGCTGGGCGTCAAGTCCAACGCCAGTGAAAACGACATCAAAAAAGCCTATCGACGGCTGTCGAACCAGTACCACCCCGACAAGCTGCACGGGGCGAGCGAAGAAGAGAAAGAGCAGGCAGCCGCCCGGCTGCACCAGGTAAAGCAGGCTTATGAAGTGCTGTCCGATCCGAAACAGCGGGCCGCCTTTATCAAGGATTTCAACAACGTCATCGTGACCGATCCCGCTGCTGCCATGCAGGAGATGTGGGACCAGTTCTACCCCTGAGCCACCAGGCAAGAAGAGCGACTATGCAAAAAAAATGGGACCAGGCACGGCTCAAGGCCCTGCAAAGCGATGCCAGCGAGAACATCGAATCCTACCGGGATCAGGACGACCCCAAGGGTCTCGAGCAGTTCACCGACCAGATGAAGACCCTGCTGCTGGCCGACATGAGCATGCTGGAGTTCATGCCCGAATACCTGCCGCTTGCCCTCTATGGCCGGGTGCAGTTCCCGCCCAAGGCCAAGTCGCAGTGGAACAAGTGGCTCGCCAGCGGCGAGCAGCCCTCCTGGGACGAGTTCAAGGTGAGCGTCGGTTTCAACAACGCCATCCTGCCGCTGGTCAAGGCGGTGCGGGCCCAGAGCGAAGATCAGCTGATGGAAGCCTGCGCCGTGCTGTTCTTGCTCGACAACCCGCTGCCGCGCGGCAGCCACCGCGGTGATGACGACTATGAGCTGCGGGACGAAGAAGAGGAAGACGGGGAAGATGCCGACGCCGACTACCACGGCGGCAGTGACCGCTATGGTGATGACGACGGCGATCAGGATATGTACGACGAAGTCCGTTTCTAATTGGGGCAAGGCATGAGCAACAGTCTGATAGAAATTACCGCCATCGAGATCAAAGAGCTGGCCGTCATCGAGCCGAAGCAGGCCAGCGAGAAGTTCGAGCTGATCGCCAAGACCATGTCTGACGACCAGTTGGCAGAAGTGATTGAAAATATTGATATCGTTACCCTGACCCAGATCAACGGCCAGCACGACATCTCCTTCCCCTCCATCATCTCCGAGCTGATGACCCCGGAGCGGATCCGCGACATCGTCTGCCAGCAGCCCCTCTACTGGGAAGAGGCGATCAAGAACAACGCCGACGAACTGCAACAGCACACCTTCGACTTCCTCAACTACCTGATCCGCACCCAGGAGAGCGAGACCAAGCAGCGGGAGATCCTCGAGTGCGTGGCCGAGGATCCGGCCGGCCTCTTCTACCTCGCCATCCCCTTTATCGAGTTTTATCGCGGCGATCGCTATGAAGAGGACGAGGGCTATCGCGACGTGCTGCACGCCGAAGAGGAAGATCTCGAAGAGTCCCTGCGCTACAGCGAGCGCCAGCAGGCCGAAGACAGCCACGACTATGCGCTGGACGACCCGCGCAGCCTCTTGATGCTCATTCGCGAGCTGGCCCCCGAGGTGGAAAAATCCATCAAGTCGCTGCTGCGCAACGAGCACTCCACCTGGGACGGCATCATCAACAAGTTTGCCGCCGAGCTGGTGATGCAGGCCAAAGAGAAGAACAAGGTCGAGGAAGACGAGTACGGTGACGTCGACGACATGTTCAGCTTTCTGGATTAAGGAGCCCATTCATGCAGTTAGTCATTCGCGATGCCAACCAGGGCCCCTTTCTGACCCAGGTGCTGCGCTTTGGCCGCGACAATGAACGTTTGACCGAGCAACAGCTCGCCGCCATCAAGGGCAAGGCGGTGCTGATGAGCCTCAAATTCGCCGACAAGTACTACAACAAGTACAAGATGCACCTGCTGGAGCAGGCGGCCCACGACGTCATCGGCGTGGTGAGCCTCGGTCTGCAGGAGCTATCCCAACGGGATCCGGCCAAGGCCCTGGCCCTGTTGCAGGCACCGGAAGGCCCCATCAAGCCGTTCCAGAAGGGCTGGTCCATGCTCATCACTGTCAGCCCCAAGCAGGCTGGCAACAGCCTCTACGGTGACGTGGATGCGCGGCTCTTGGACAAGATCTCCAGCCCCCCCGATGTGGAGGAGTGGCAAGGGTGGCAGGAGTACGAGAAGGCGCTGACCGAGCACAACAAGAGCCGCCTGATGGAGCTCATCGACCAGCACTTCTTCGCCTGCGAGAGCGACCACCCCACCATGGAGGACAAGCTGGCCGAAGCGCTGCTCTACCGCATCCTCTGCGGCAAGGGCAGTGGCGCCGCCCCCCTCAAGGTGAAGCAGGATCTCAAGCGCAAGCTGGCGCGGGAGATTGAGCTCGACGAGCGCTGGTACGACACCGACTACCTCGCCGCCCAGCTCACCCTGATGCTGAGCGCGTTGCCCGCCGACATGGCCACCGCCCTGCGTCAGGAGCTGAGCCCGGGCTTTGTGCCCAACCTCCTCCACACCCTCGGCTTTGTGCGCCAGTACCAGCAGTTGCAAAAAGAGGACGCCTCGCCGGAGAAGCTCGACAACATGGAGATGCGCGCCGGGATCCGCCACCCCCTGCTCGGCTGGCCCCTCTACCACGACTTCTGATGACGGGCTTTCCCCTTCACGCTGTTCCAACGCCCGGCTTGCCGGGCGTTGTCATTTTTGCAGCTCGCAGATGGCGGCGCCGACCCTATCTGGCAATGGTCCACATGGCGCTCTGCATCCCGGTCTCCCGAAAATCGATCACCACGGGATAGACGTTGTCACAGCCCGTCACCGTCCAGCGCTCCTGCCAGTGGCGACTGCCCGGCTCCCCCTCGGGAAGTTGCAACACCACGGGCACGAAGCGCTCCGGCGCGTCACACCCCTTGGTGGCCACCCAGGATGCGACCCCCACCATGGCATCCCTGATCAGCTGCTGATTGGCCAGGGTACCTTCCTGCACGGGTTCACTCGGACTGGCCTCGGCCTGGCACACCAGTGGAAAAAGCAACAGCAGGGCACAGGGTCTCATCGCACCTCCAGAGGGGTCAGTCAAAAAGTGGTTCGTTCGGGGCTTTCATCATGACCCGAAACGGCGCCAGACAGAAGAGGCCACCAGGGGGAAAGCAGGCGCAGGATCCGGGGTGCGGTGGCGTGCACGCAAGGCGGACTACCTCCTAAGCGTCATTGGCCCACATTTTGTCAAGGATATAATGACTCCCCCATACAAGCCGCCGGGGAACGAGCCGTGAGCAGAAAGCCGGACCGCATGACAGCCATGCAGCAGATCATCGACGCCGTGAAGGCGGAATTTCCGCTCTATCAACCGGATACCTTCAAATGCGGGCCGGACAACACCTGCATCGGCTGCCCCAAGAAGCTGATGGAGCTGGTGGATACGGACCTCTGCTACTGGCAATATCAGATCGATCGCGGCATCCCGCCCAGCTTCGACGAGCTCAACCGCTTCGGCAAGATGTGCAAAAATATCCGCCGGGCCCTGGTGCGCAATGGCCGCATTCCCGCCTGACGAGAAGCAATATGCTGCCTTCATCGGTTTTTTATGATGGTTTTATCCACCAGAATGAATCACCACCTTATTTAATGGCTAAGCACACCTTGTTCACCGCCTATCGTGCTGATGGCCGACGCAGGTTCATTGCCCCAAGGAGCACAATATGACTCAGGAAAGCATCCAGACCCGCTACACGCTGGATCCCGCCCTTGCCAGCGCCACCGAACTGGAGCAGGTCATCGCCCGGGCCATCGAGGCCAACAAGCAGGACTTCTTCCCCCTGCTGGAGCGGCTGGTGGATGTGGGTGACAGCCGGGTCAAGCTCAGCCAGAAGGATCCCCTGCGGGTGCTGGGGGTGGAACTCGACGAGGCTCGCACCGGCGGCACTGCCCGCCTCGGCTACGAATCCAACTTTTCCGAGAGCTGCCGCCTTATCGACGAATACGACCAGCACCAGACCAGCGTGGCCTTCACCCTCGACGGGGATCAGCTCGTTTTCGATCTTGAGCTGCCCATCGAGTGGAACTTCGACAACTGATTGGCGGCGTTGCCATTCCCCTGGCGTGTTGTACCCAGCGGCGCCCCTTTCCCCCCTTTCTGGTGTAGGGTTGTCTGCACAGCAACGGATAGACATCCCGAGGATCACCATGGGTGAGCATCAACCTACAGCAATGCCGGTATTGAATGACAGTGAGCGCCTCGGGCTCGAGCGCAAGAGCGCCGGGGATTTCCCCCTCTATCGCCAGGATCCTCACACCCCGTCTGCCCGTGGCTGGGCTCTCATCCTGCTGGGGGTCATCCTGGGGTTTGCGGCACTCTCCGCCCCCATCGACTTTTTCAAGACCACCTCAGGGGGCTTTGTGCCCGCCCTCCTGTTTCCTCTCATTCCTCTGGCCGTGCTCGCCATGGTGGCGGGAACAGGGTGGCGCTCACTGTTTCGAACGCCGACGCGGCGGGATTGTCTCTTGATGCTGGCGATTACCGGCATCAACATACTGGTCTCAATCGCCGTTGCCATGGCCATGCAGCACCTGTTCCAGCTGAATGCAAACCCGGTCAACGCCATGCTGGCAGAGGCGTCCAATACGGCGCGCATCCTCTTTTATCTCAAGACGGCGCCCCAGCTCTTCGGCGAGGAGGTGATCTCCATCCTGCCTTTTCTGGCCATCCTCTGGTGTTGTCACCAGAAGCTCGGCCTGCCCCGCAAGTCCGCCATCCTCATCGCCTGGCTATCGACGGCTCTAATCTTCGGAGCCCTGCACCTGCCCACTTATGACTGGAATTTTCTGCAATGTTTTCTGGTGATCGGCACGGCCCGCATCGTGCTGCTCAGTGGCTACATCATCACCAAAAACATCTGGGTATCGACCGGCTCACACATCATCAATGACTGGCTGCTGTTTAGCCTGATGCTGCTTGGCAGCCACACAGGCACCTGATGCACGCAATACACAGGCTGGCCATGGATAGAGAGAGCCGTAGGCGTGCCCGCAGCATGGCGGCAGCCTGTTTTCGCGAACGTCTGATGACGCTTCGCTAATCAGACCTACGGCCCTACCGGTAAATACCATCACACAACCACGTTGGTAAAAACTGGCTCGAATCACAATAAATAGCGATCCAGTTCTGTTAAGCTGCTTGTTGTATGGATTTTTTAAATTGTTGGGCTTCGTTAAACGCAGCTAATCTGTCTGACGAACTATATAGTTTCGCTTTCATTATTTGGCTTCATATAGTTCCAGAACCGTTTCATTTATTAAGGACAATGAATGCACATTAAAATTTCAGCATTGATAACGTCGCTTGGAAATTTATCAACCTCTATATCTCAATGCAATCTACCAGACCAAACTTTTGATACAAAATATGGTTGGAATTACCTTCACATTCCCCCTGTAGATATAACAAACACAATTTCAAACATAATAAAGAGGCTCAATCAATATGCAGCATCAGAAATTCCAGAAGGATTAAGTAAAACAATTGGAGAACTAACGGAAAGTATAAACAAACAGACTGACGATGTTACATCATACCTTCTGGATGATGCAGGAAGAATTTCCGCCATAGTTCCATCGATTTTATTTCTCTTACAGATAGTAAATAACGAAATCGAAACTGAATTATTTTCATGGGATAGCATAAACAGTAATAAACTCGTCCCTAAAAACCTTAAAAACAGACTTAGAGCCTTAGATTCACAGCTTAATGACCTAAATAGCGACTGTAGTGAAATTGACGTTAAGGTTAAAACTATAAATAGTGCTTATGAAGCTGCAGAATCATTACCGGCTGTAATTCAAGATCTGAATGATGCCAGAGAAAAACTAACATCCACAATAAAAGAAACTAGAGATGACATTAATAAATATAAAAATGAGATAAGTGAAATCAAAGCATATATTGGCGTGGCTCAATCAGAGTCTATATCCATGCGTGATAAAATAAAAACATTATTAGCAAACACTAATGCTTATGCCCAAAGTGCATCTAGCCTAGTTGAACAGTGTGATGATGCATTACAGATAACAACAACTCAGGGGCTTGCTGCTGGTTTCGATCAAAAAGCAAAGGAGCTTCAAAAATCTATCTGGGTTTGGATTATTGGTCTTTTAGTTGCCCTTGCTTTTGGCATTGGCATCGGCTCAAGTCGAGTTGCTGATTTTACAGAGGCATTAAAGGGCGATTTAACGGCTGGTCAAGCGATATTACATACTATTATTTCGATATTCTCTATTGGCGGTCCACTGTGGCTTGCTTGGATTTCAACACAACAAATCAACCACAGATTTAAATTATCAGAAGATTACTCTTATAAAGCAACTGTTGCAAAAGCATTTACTGGCTTTAGGAAAATATCCGAAGACTTCAATCAAGAAACAAGCGAGCGACTTTTCAACTCTACATTAGATCGTTTTGATGAGATGCCACTGAGATTGGTGTCAGGAAAAGACTACAATAGTCCATGGCATGAATTCATAGATTCAGAAGCTTTTAAAAAAGCTATCGACATGGTTCCATCCCTTGCAAAAGAGGCTGGCCGTTTCGCTGAAAGCACCAAGCTAAACAAGAAAATACCTACACCTAAAACTGATGACGGAATAGTGAAAGAGAAGACTGTAGAGAAATCAGCTGCCAACGAAGAATAATATCTACCATTTATTTAAGCGCTCATTAATAAGAAGGGCGCTTTCGCGCCCTTCTTTATTAATTACCCTTCCTGATTTTCCCCGGCTACCGGTTCTGCGCCGGCGACGGGTTCAATCTCGATGCGATCCACCCGCTGCAAGCCACGGGGCAGCTTGGCGCCACGTCGGCCGCGCTCGCCACGGTAGTAGTCAAGGTCAGACGGTTTGAGGGTGAGCTTGCGCTTGCCGGCAAACAGGGTGACCGACTGGCCCTGCGGGATAATGGCCGCCATCACCATAAACTCCTCCCGCGCCTTGACCCGCGCCGACGGGATGCTGATGAGCTTGTTGCCCTTGCCCTTGCCGAGTACCGGCAGGGTATTGAGCGGGAACAGCAGCATGCGACCCTCGTTGGAGATGGCCATGCAGAGATCCGTGTCCGGCGCGCCTATCCTCTGGGGCGCCATCACCAAGCCCCCTTCCGGCACGGTCAGCAGCGCCTTGCCGTTCTTGTTCTTGGCCGTCAGGTCATCGTATTGGCAGACGAAGCCGTAACCGGCGTCGGAGCAAACGAGGTACGGCTCGCCCTCGTTACCCATCACCAGATGGCGCACCTCTTCACCGGCCCCCAGCGCGAAGCGACCGGTGAGCGGCTCGCCCTGACTGCGGGCAGAGGGCAGGGTGTGGGCCTCCAGCGAGTAGGTTCTCCCCAGGGTGGAGAGGAACACCGCCTGCTGGTTGCTGCGGCCATGGGCGTGGGCCAGATAACCGTCCCCCGCCTTGTAGGAGAGGCCCTCCACGTCCACGTCGTGGCCCTTGGCGGCGCGCACCCACCCCTTGTCGGAGAGGATCACGGTCACCGGCTCGCTCGGGGTGAGCTCCTTCTCGGTCAGGGCCACGGCGGTGGCGCGCTCCACCAGCGGGGTGCGGCGATCGTCGCCGTACTTCTCGGCATCCGCCAGGATCTCTTTCTTGAGCAATGTGCTGAGACGGCGCTCGGAACCCAGGATCAGTTCCAGCTTGTCGCGCTCTTCCGCCAGTTCATTCTGCTCGGCACGCAGCTTGAACTCTTCGAGCTTGGCCAGGTGGCGCAGTTTGAGCTCGAGGATCGCCTCGGCCTGGGTCTCGCTGATATTGAAACGCTCCATCATCACCCGGCCCGGCTCCTCCTCGGTGCGGATGATCTCGATCACCTCGTCGATGTTGAGGTAGGCAATGAGCAAGCCTTCGAGGATGTGCAGGCGAGCCAGCACCTTGTCGAGGCGATACTGCAGGCGGCGGCGCACCGTCTCGCGGCGAAAACTCAGCCACTCGGTGAGGATGGTCTTGAGGTCTTTCACCTGGGGCCGGTTGTCCAGACCCAGGATGTTGAGGTTGACCCGGTAGTTCTTCTCCAAGTCCGTGGTGGCGAACAGGTGGGCCATCAGCCCCTCCACGTCCACCCGGTTGGAGCGCGGCACGATCACCAGACGGGTCGGGTTCTCGTGGTCCGATTCATCCCGCAGATCGGTCACCATCGGCAGCTTCTTGGCCACCATCTGGGCGGCAATCTGCTCCATGATCTTGGCGCCGGAGGCCTGATGAGGCAGCGCCGTGATGACGATGTCGCCATCTTCCTCGCTCCACACCGCCCGCTGCTTGATGGAGCCCTTGCCGGTCTCGTAGATTTTGCGGATGTCGTCGCGCGGCGTGATGATCTCGGCATTGGTCGGGTAATCCGGCCCCTGCACATGGGCCATCAGATCGTTCAAACCGGCGTTGGGATTATCCAGCAGCTCCACACAGGCGTGGGCCACTTCCCGCGCGTTGTGGGGCGGGATGTCGGTCGCCATGCCCACCGCGATACCGGTCACCCCGTTGAGCAGGATGTGGGGCAGGCGGGCGGGCAGCACCACGGGCTCTTTCATGGTGCCGTCGAAGTTCGGCGTCCACTCCACCGTGCCCTGGCCGAGCTCGGAGAGCAGCAGCTCGGAGAAGCGTGACAGGCGCGCCTCGGTATAACGCATGGCGGCGAAGGATTTGGGATCGTCCGGCGCCCCCCAGTTGCCCTGACCGTCCACCAGCGGGTAGCGGTAGGAGAAGGGCTGGGCCATCAGCACCATGGCTTCGTAACAGGCGCTGTCGCCGTGGGGGTGATATTTACCCAGCACGTCACCCACGGTACGGGCGGATTTCTTGTGCTTGGAGAGGGCCGACAGACCCAGCTCGCTCATGGCGTAGATGATGCGCCGCTGCACGGGCTTGAGGCCGTCGCCGATATGCGGCAGGGCCCGATCCATGATGACGTACATGGAGTAGTTCAAGTAAGCCTGTTCGGTAAAGGTGCGCATTGGCTGGCGCTCGACCCCGTCCAGACTGAGCTCGATGGCATCACTCATGTGATTTTCTCTTTCGGTTCGGGAGCTGGTTGGCGCTCTACTTCATCCAACAGACTGAGCTCGATAGCATCACTCATAAGGTTGTTCTCTTGCTATGGCACGCCCTCAGAGGGCGCGCCGGAAATGCGGGTCGGCAGGGGGCCGACGGTGAATCACAAGACCCCCTCCCAACCTCCCCCTCCATGAGGGGGAGGAGAGGCTTGGCCCCCTCCCCTTGCGAAGGGGAGGGCCGGGGTACTTGCGACTCGCTTTAGATGATGGCGAGGTTGCCCTTCTCTTCCAGCCATTCGCGGCGATCACCGGCGCGCTTCTTGGCCAGCAGCATGTCCATCAGTTGCAGGGTCTCGTCCCCATCTTCCCCTTCTGCCCCTCCTTCCGCGCCCATGGTGAGCTGCACCAGGCGGCGGGTGTTGGGATCCATGGTGGTTTCCCGCAACTGCTTGGGGTTCATCTCACCCAGCCCCTTGAATCGGGTCACCATCACCTTGCCCTTCTTCTTCTCGGCTTCGACCCGTTGCAGCACGCCGTTCTTCTCGTCCTCGTCGAGGGCGTAGAAGACCTCCTTGCCGATGTCGATACGATAGAGGGGCGGCATGGCCACATAGACATGGCCCTTCTCCACCAGCGTGCGGAAGTGCTTCACAAAGAGGGCGCAGAGCAGGGTGGCGATGTGCAGACCGTCCGAGTCCGCATCCGCGAGGATGCACACCTTGCCGTAGCGCAGGCCACTGAGGTCGTCGGAATCCGGGTCGAGCCCGATCGCCACCGAGATGTCGTGTACTTCTTGCGAGGCGAGCACCTGACCGGCCTCCACCTCCCAGGTGTTCAGGATCTTGCCGCGAAGCGGCATGATGGCCTGGAATTCGCGATCCCGCGCCTGCTTGGCACTGCCGCCCGCGGAGTCACCCTCCACCAGGAAGAGCTCCCCCTGCATGGGGTCGGCGCAGCCGCAGTCGGTCAGCTTGCCGGGCAGGGCCGGGCCTTGGGTTATCTTCTTGCGCACTACCGTCTTGGCGGCGCGCATCCGGCGCTGGGCGCTCGAGATGCAGAGCTCCGCCAGCTGTTCGGCCAGCTCGGTGTTGCTGTTCAAGTAAAGGCTGAAGGCATCCTTCACCACGCCGGAGACGAACGCCGAGCTCTGGCGGGACGACAGACGCTCCTTGGTCTGGCCGGCAAACTGCGGGTCCTGCATCTTGATGGAGAGGATGTAGGCGCAGCGATCCCAGATGTCTTCCGGGGTCAGCTTGACCCCGCGGGGCAAGAGGTTGCGGAACTCGCAGAACTCGCGCATGGCGTCGAGCAGCCCCTGGCGCAGGCCGTTGACATGGGTGCCACCGAGCGCGGTGGGAATGAGGTTCACATAGGATTCGGCGAGGCACTCGCCCCCTTCCGGCAACCAGCACAGGGCCCAGTCCACCGCCGACTGCTCGGAGCTGAAAGAGCCGACGAAGGGCTGCTCCGGCAGGCAGGTGAACTGCTTGACCGCATCGATGAGGTAATCCTTGAGGCCGTCTTCGTAGCACCACTCCAGCTTGATGCCGGTGTTCTTGTCGAGGAACTTGATGGTGAGGCCCGGGCAGAGCACGGCTTTCGCTTTGAGCAGGTGCTCCAGCTTGGAGACCGAGAAGCGCGGCGAATCGAAGTAGCGCGCCTCTGGCCAGAAGCGCACCCGGGTGCCAGTGTTGCGGCGTCCGCAGGTGCCGGTGATGGTCAGATCAGACACCTTGTCGCCCCGCTCGAAGGCGATGTCATAGACCTGGCCGTCCCGGCGCACCGTCACCTCGACCCGATCGGAGAGGGCGTTCACCACGGAGATCCCCACCCCGTGCAAGCCGCCGGAGAACTGGTAGTTCTTGTTGGAGAACTTGCCCCCCGCGTGCAGCTTGCAGAGGATCAGCTCCACGCCGGAGACCCCTTCCTCCGGGTGGATGTCCACCGGCATGCCGCGACCGTCGTCGATCACCTCGAGGGACTGATCCTCGTGCAGGATCACCTCCAGATTGCGGGCGTGACCCGCCAGCGCCTCGTCGACGCTGTTGTCGATGACCTCCTGGCCGAGGTGATTGGGCCGGGTGGTGTCGGTGTACATGCCGGGGCGGCGACGCACCGGTTCAAGGCCATTGAGGACCTCAATGGCATCCGCATTGTATTGAGTGGACATGGAGGGCCTTGCGAATTGACGTTTGGGGGGAATCTTACTCGCTGGGAGGGCCCGGGACAAATGGGGCGCTCGCAAAGGGTGATCCAGAGGGGCTCCGGCCTCCCCGCCCGGGATCAGGCGGGTTCCCCGGGCAGGGCCTGCACAAGCTGGGAGAGGGAGCAGTGGAGTCGCCACACCAGCCCCGCCAGAGCCCGGGCCGCCGGGTCTGCATGTTCCCCCAGCCCCTGGCTGATGCGGTCCAGCTCCGCCAGGGTGCGCCCCAGGGTCTCGTGCTGCACGCCCCCTTCGGTCAGAATGCCTTTCAGGCAGCGCAGACAGCCGTCCCGCACCAGATAGAGGGCCGGATCCCGGCTGCGCCAAAGCCTGAGCTGCCAGACGATATGGCTGCAATTGAGCAGCACCACGCCCCAGCGCAGCACCCAGAGCCGGGCCCCCTGATCCTGACTCTGGCTGAGCTGGCTCACCGCGTGATAGACCCGGGATTCAAACTCCCCCTCGCTCTGATGCGGGGCCGGGGCCAGCTGGTCCACGAAATCCCGCCGCAGACGATGCATCAGGCGGCGGCTCTTGCGCCGATCCGAGCTGGGCCTCAGGAGCTGGAACGCCAGTCCGGCACTCATCACCCCCAATGCCTGCGCGAGGCTGCTGTTGACGAAGGCGAGGTAGTCGTAGCTCGGCGGATTGGTGATGGCGAGGAAGGAGCCGAGCAGCACGATGAGCTGGCCCCAGAGCGCCGCCCCCTGGGGTCGCTGCAATTTCAGCAGTTGCAGGGTGATGAGAGCGGGGAACAGCAGGGCGCAGAAGATCCAGAAGTCGTCGATGCGGATCATCAGCCCGAACTTGACCCCGAAGCAGATAAAGCTGAGCAGCACGATGGCCTTGAGCATGGTCTGGGCCCCCTTCGCCGGGGCCGGGGTGGCGGAATAGAGCACGCAGCAGATGGCGAGCAGGGTCAGGGCCGCAGCGCCCGCATCCCACTGGCTGTGGATCCAGAAGGTGCAGCCCAGCATCACGCAGAGGAAGGTACGCCCCCCGTTGTAGGCCGCCTCCAGGCCGTCGGTGTGGCTGGTCAGAGAGCTGTGGCGCGGCGGCGCCGGCCACTCCTGGCCATCGTGGCGGGCCAGCCTTTCCAGCCAGCGCTGACACTCCAGGTAGCTCCAGCAGAAGTGGCGCAGCCGCAGCCAGAAGGCCTGACAGCGATAATCATCCCCCGAACGGGCCACGAAGGGCGCCATCAGGCGGGCAATGCGCAGCTTGTCGCAGCCCCCCTGTCCCAGCTCCCGCAGCACGGCGGCCAGCATGGGGGCCGGGTCGACGGCGTCCTCTGGCCAGTGTTGCAGCATGCGGCGCAGCCCCGAGATGAGGCTGACCATCCTCAGCTGGCGATGGAGCAGATAGTTCAGCAACTGGTTGTGGCGGCGCAGGCGGTGGTGGCTCCAGACTGCCTGGATGCGCAGCACGTTCAGGGTGAGGATCTGACCGATCACCCCCTCGTGGGCGGTGCGCACATCGGCGCCCGTCTCCCCGAGCCAGAGCAGCTGGGCATGTTCCAGCAGCCGGGTCTGGCTCTTGCCAAGGGAGTCCAGCAGGGTCTCGCCATCGGAGAAACTCGGCAGGATCATCATCATCAGGCCGCCGCAGAGGATGCCGACGATCACCTCGCTCACCCGGGCCTGGGCGATGTCGAAGATATGTTGCGGGTCGGTCAGGTTGACGCAGGAGAAGGCGATGATGGCGGCGGTATAGCCCGCCAGGGCGAAACCGTAGGAGACGTTGTTCTGATGGTGGTTGGAGATGTAGGTGCAACCCCCCAGCCAGAGGGCGATAAGCAGGCTGAAGAGCCAGGGATCACCGATGCCAAGGCCGGTGATCATCACCGCCGCCATGGCGCCGATGAGGCTGCCCACCACCCGCCCCAGGCTCTTGCTGATGACGCCCCCCACGGTGGGAAAGCTCACCACGGCGGCGGAGGTCATGGCCCAGTAGGGAGAGTCGAGTTGCAGCACGAACGCCAGCCAGAGCGACAGGCACATGGCCAGGGCATTGCGCAGGGCGTAGCGCCACTGGCCGCCGTTGGCCTTGCCCCAGGGGGTCTGGCGCCAGAGCGAGGGGATCACTCTAGTCCCCTATGGTGATGGTACAGGTCGTGCCCGCGATCAAGACCAGATCCGGGGGAATCGCCAGCAGCCTGATCCGCACCGGCACCCGCTGGGCCAGGCGCACCCAGGGCACGTTCGGCTTGACGTCGAGCAGCAGCCCCTCGCTGCCTTCCAGGCTCTGATCGTGAATGGCGCGCCCTATGCTTTCCACCTCCCCCCTGAGTACCCGATCCCCGCTGTAGAGCACCACCTCGGCCGGTTTGCCGGGGGCGATGTGCCTGAGCTTGGTCTCTTCGAAATAGCCCTGCACATAGAAGGAGTGGGTGTCTATCAGGGCCACCAGGGGCACCCCGGCGGTGGCGTAGTTGCCGACCCTGGCCTGCAGGTTGGTGATGTAGCCGTCGCTCGCAGCATGGACCTCGGTCCGGGCAAGGGACCATCTGGCCTGCTCCAGATTGGCTTGGGCCACCTCATAGGCCGCCTTCATCGCCTGGGCATTGAGCCTGGATTCATCCACCGCCTCGGCGGAGATGACGGTGCGGGAGAGGCTCTGGCGACGGTTCGCCTCGTGCTCCGCCTTGTCGAGATCCGACCTGGCCTTGGCCAGGGCCGCGCTGGCGTTGTCCAGCGCGATGCGATAGGGCTCGGGATCCAGGGTGAAGAGCAGGTCCCCCGCCTTCACCAGCTGGTTGTCCTTGACCCCTATCCTGACGATCTTGCCCGACACCTGGGGCGTGATGCTGACCAGCTCGGCCCGCACCTTGCCATCCCGGGTCCAGGGCCCCTGCATGTAGTCGTTCCACAGCCACCAGAGCGACACCAGCGCCAGGGCAAAGACCAGCAGGGTGGAGAAGTATTTGAGGGTCGCAAGGGGTGATTTAGCCATGTAGCAATATCCATAGGGCGCCGCTGACGGCGAGGATGAAGAGGGAGAGATCCATCAGCAGGGGGTGCCAGACCTCGCCGCCGTAGAGCCAGTCCCGCAGCAGATGGTGCAGCGGCAGCCAGCCCAGCAGGCCGAGCAGCACGGCCTTGAACAGGGGCGGAAAGTAGAGCGAGGCCCCGAGGATCAGATCCGGCAGCGCTGAAGCAGTCGTCACGGGTGTGCCCCCTGTTGGCAGAGATGAAATGAAGAGAGAGGCCGGGGTCCGCCGGGAGACGGACAGGGCAAGGTTAACACAGCCATGGCGGGGGCTACACCAGCAGATGACCCCCTGAGGCGTCGTCACGGGAGTGGCACGACAACGCCTCGCCCGTCCTCCCGCCACCCGTCGGGGCAGTCACCTCGCGTTCAATCGGTTACGGTATCTGCCGGGTGATGCACCCCGTCCCGGGTCGGCACCTCTCCCAGATCGAACGGGTTGACCCCCTCCAGACAGGCGAGGTTGTAGCCATATTCCGC
This sequence comes from Aeromonas sp. s1(2024), assembly GCF_040908005.1. Classification (NCBI taxonomy): domain Bacteria; kingdom Pseudomonadati; phylum Pseudomonadota; class Gammaproteobacteria; order Aeromonadales; family Aeromonadaceae; genus Aeromonas; species Aeromonas sp. s1(2024). Next base: position 71,727 of record NZ_JBFOCW010000003.1, read on the forward strand.
CGGATTGGATCGGCGCTGGTGATGGGTGTAGATGCCGCAGACGCTGCAGAAGTAGTGTTTCGCGGTGCGGGTGTTGAACTGGTAGCAGCGAAGCGCCGCCTCCCCTTGCAGGATGCGGATGCCGGACAGCGGCACCGAGGCGACGATGGCCCCACGCCGCCGACAGAAGGAGCAGTCGCAGCGGCGCGGATCCACCACGCCATCCGGCAGGGTCAGCTCCAGCACCACGGCGCCGCAGTGGCAGCTCGCCTTGTGTTTCTTCTGGATGGGGGTATTGCCGATGCGTGTGATCATGCTGCCTCCTTGCCGCAGTGTCAGGCTGCGAACCGGTTAATCGAACAGGGTATCCCCCCGCCCCTGCGACAGATGGTCATGCAGGGTGCGCAACTGGGACGCCACCACCCGGTGGCGGGAGAGTTCGGGCAAGGCGTCGATGGGGAAGTACCCCGCCCCTTTGGTTTCATCGGTGTCGGTAAGCAGAGCGCCCCCCGTCACCTCGCACAGGAAGAAGGCCTTGTGGGCGTGGGGCAACTGCGGGGGATGGGGGTGCTTTAGCTTGTCGAACAGGGCCAGCAGTTGCACCGCCCGACAGGCGAGGCCGGTCTCCTCGCTCACTTCCCGCACCACGGCCCCCGCCGGCGAATCGCCGACATCACACCAGCCACCGGGCAGAGTCCAGCAGCCGTCGCTGCGCTCCTGCACCAGCAGGACATGGCCCGCATCGTTCTGAATGAAGGCCCGCACATCGAGCTTGGGGGTGGGATAGCCGCTGTCGAGGGCAATCCAGTCGCCGATGGCGTCGGGGGCCAGCTCGCTCTGGCTGGCGATGAGCGTCACCGTGGCCGCTCGCAGCGCCTCGAAGCGGGCGATGTCGAAGGGATCGCGGGAATAGGTGAGCCCCGCCTGGGCCGTGGCCAGCACCTGTTCGAGGAAGGCGGCCAACGGCGGCTGCACGGCTAGAGCCCGAGGAAACGGACGATCTGGGCGGGGTAGCGCTCGAAGCCTGTGAAGGCGTGATCGCCGCCGCACTCCAGGGAGAGACGGGCAAAGCGGTATTCGTCCAGCGCCTTGCGATAGTCGAGCACCTCGTCCTCCTGCTGTTGCAGCACCCAGAGCCGCTCGGGAGCAGTCACCGGCACCGCCAGCGCTCTCAGCTCGTCCATGTGTCCGGGCAACAGTTCATAGCGTTCGCCACTGTAGGGGTTGGTCTGGGGGCCGAGGTAGTCGCAGAGCAGCTCGTGGGGGCGCACCGCCGGGTTGATGAGGGCGGCGCGGCAACCGTATCGCTCGCTCACTCGCGTTGCCATAAAGCCACCGAGGGAGCTGCCCACGGCGCCCAGTCGCAGGGCGCTGCCGTGGCGGGCCTTCAGGTCGGCGATGGCCTGCTCGATGGCAGCCCAGGCGGCCGCCGGGGTGTTGGGCTGGGCCGGGATCACCACCTCGATATCGGGCCTGTTCTCTGCCACCCAGGCCGCCATCTGCTGCGCCTTGGCCGAGCCGGGGGATGAATTGAAACCGTGCAGATAGAGCAGGACGGGCTTCATGGCAACGCCTCAGTAACCGGTGGCATTGGGGTCGGGCACGAACTGCCCCAGCGGCAGGCGCCACACCTGACTCGCCACCCGGCCATCCGGGTGCAGGGTGAGATAGCGCCAGCCCGGGCCGGATTCGTCCAGTGCGAAACCGTCGGAGAGCGGCTTGAACTGGATGCAGGTAGAGGGGCTGGCGATGAGCCGCACTCCGTGGTGCACCTCGTCAAACTCCTGATGGACGTGGCCGAACAGGATGGTCTTCTGCTGCGGGTGGCGGGCCAGCACGGCGAACAGGTCGTCGGCATTCTTGAGGTTGTGCTGATCCAGCCAGGCGCAGCCCACCGGCACCGCCTGATGGTGCAGGGCGATCAGGGCGTGGCGCTCGGGATGCTGGCGCAGGGCCTGATCCAGGGCCGCCAGCTGGTGATCCCCCAGCACCCCGTGGGGTTTGCCGCGCACCTGGGTGTCCAGCAGGATCACCTGCCAGTGATCCCCCACCAGTTGCTTGGCCTCGCTGATGCCGGCCGCATGGAGGTATTCGGTCATCAGGGGGCCGTCGTCGTGGTTGCCGGGCAACCAGTAGATGGGGCGAGCCAGGGGCGCCATCATGGAGGCGAAGCGCTGGTAGGACTCCGGGCTGTGATCCTGGGAGAGATCCCCGGTGGCGAGGATGAGATCGAACGGGTGCTCGTTGGCCTGCACCCGCTCCAGCACGGCGGCCAGACTCTGCGCCGTGGGCACGGCCAGCAGCCGCCCCTCGGCACTGGCGAAGAGATGGGTATCGGTAATCTGTAACAGGCGCACACTGCCGTCCGGCGCCTGAGGTAGCTCTGTTTCCAAAATCACGCTTCTTTTTTATGGGTTCGACTAGAGGATGTTAATCAGGCTGGTGCCGTGTTTGAGACAAAATCTCAACCAATCGGCCAAGAATAGATTTACCTGCTCCTTTTCATCCCTGTGATGCATTTTTTGATTGGGATAATCATAACGTGGTTGCAACATTGAAATCTGTTGCGCCGCACACACTTCCGCCATTCGCACATCATGATACAAACGAATCTCTATCCGGGCTTGCAAGTAGCTCGGCAATTCGGGGTTGTGCTGGGCCAGGATCACCTGGCTGGTGAAGCGGCTCTCCTCGGTCACCGTGAGCTGGAACTGCAGGCCGTTGCCGACCTGATAGCGGCGCTCGGCACCCACGCTGCCGCCGGGCGGCAACAGTTTCATCAGCGCCATGTAATTGACCTCGCAGGTACGCTGCAAGGACATCAAATCAGGCACATAGCGCTTCATCGGGCTCTGGACTAATGACATGTCGCGGCTCCCTCAATCAGGGTCCATGAAGGGTGGACCCACTGCACAGTGTTCCAGTCGGACACAGGGCACCTGACCCGGGTCTGAACGAGCGTCACCTCAGCGCCCCGCCAGCCAGCGTGCCCGCAGCTCGCCGTGATTCAGGGCCAGCCACTGCAGGGCGATGACGGAGGCGGCATTGTCGATGCGCCCCTCTTTGAGCCAGGCATAGGCCTGCTCGCGGCTCACCACGTGGACCCGGATGTCTTCCCCCTCTTCCGCCAGACCGTGGATCCCCTTGGCCTGACTGGAATCCACCTCGCCCACGAACACCTCGATGCGCTCGGTGCTGCCACCCGGGCTCACCAGATAGCTGATGGCGTGTTCGCAGCGTCCCACCTCGATCCCTGCCTCTTCCACCGCTTCGCGCCGCACCACTGCTTCGGCGGTCTCCCCTTCATCGATGATGCCGGCCACCAGCTCCAGCAGCCAGGGGGTGGCGCTGGTCTCCATGGCGCCGATGCGAAACTGCTCCACCAGCACGATCTCGTCCCGCACCGGATCATAAGGCAGCAGGGCGGCGGCATGGCCACGTTCGAACAGTTCCCGGACGATGGGGGCGTTCCAGCCACCGGCAAACAGCCTGTGTTGCAGGCGGTAGACATTCACCTTGAAGAAGCCATTATATCCAGCTGATTTTTCAATGATTTTCACATCATCGCTGGAGTAGTGGCAGGTTTGAGGCAAGGCTTGCTGTGACATTCGAGACTCCTGCCAGCTTGACTTGGCTTGGTTTGACCATAATATTCGGGGGCATGAATGAACATTCATTCACTCGCTCTCGCCGACGATGAGGGAAGGATTTTAGCAGCCACAGGGCATTTGGCTAGGCGCGTTGCCGAGAAAACTCGCCCCGGACCTTGACGTTTCCGCAGCTGGAAAAGAGACAGTTCGCAATGAAATCTGCTTATAGTAGAGTGGTTAAGCTGAAATCAAGCTTGGTCGGTGACAATCCCCCCTTCATCCAGCGGACAGCTTTGGGTTGATACAAAAGGTTAAAACTATCATATGAAAAGAACACTCTTGTCAGTCATGGTGATGCTGGGTGTGAGCGGCGCCGCTCATGCCGAAAACCTGCTCGATATTTACCAACAGGCCCAGATCAAGGACACCCAGCTGCTGGAATCCAAGGCCAAGCGGGACCAGGCCTTCGAGAAGATCAACGAATCCCGTGCAGCCCTGCTGCCCCAGATCAACCTGGGCGCCGGCCTGAACTACCTGCAAAACAAGAACGACACCATGACCAACACGGGCGCTACCGGCTCCGTGACCCTGGATCAATCCATCTACCGTCGCAGCAACTGGGTCAACCTGGATCTGACCGAGAAGAGCGCCACCCAGTCCGACGTGGCCTACAACCTCGAGTACCAGAACCTGATGCTGCGTACCGCCCAGGCCTACTTCGACGTGCTCAAGGCCATGGATACCCTGGAATTCGTGCGTGCCAACAAGACCGCGGTCGAGCGTCAGCTTGAACAGACCCAGCAGCGCTTCGAAGTGGGCCTGACCGCCATCACCGACGTGCACGAGGCCGAGGCCGAGCGTGATCAGGCGCTGGCGGACGAGATCAATGCCGAGAACACCCTGGACAACAGCTACGAGAGCCTGCGCGAGCTGACCGGTATCGACCACCGTCAACTGGACGTGCTCAACACCGATCGCTTCAGCCCGCAGAAGACCGCGTTCAACTCCGACAAGTGGCTGGAACTGGCCCTGGACAAGAACCTGGAGCTGCACAGCGCCCGCATCGGCAAGGACATCGCCAAGGAGCAGATCGATCTGGCCAAGACCGGTCATGAACCGACCCTGGATCTGGGCGCCGGCCTGAACGCCGGTTACAACGATTACAAGGACGAGATCCGCAACCCCGAGAGCAACAGCAATCAGGGCAACATCGGCCTGAACTTCAAGCTGCCCATCTACACCGGCGGGGCCACCACCTCCCAGGTCAAGCAGGCACAGTTCAACTACGTGGCCGCCAGCGAACAGCTCGAGCGCAGCTTCCGCTCGGTGCAGAGCACGGTCCGCTCCTCCTACAACAACGTGAACGCCAGCATCGGCTCGGTCCGCGCCTACAGCCAGTCCGTCATCTCCGCCGACAGCGCCCTGAAAGCGACCGAAGCCGGTTACGAGGTCGGTACCCGCACCATCGTCGACGTGCTGGACTCCACCCGCAAGCTGTATCAGGCCAAGCAGAAGCTCTCCGAGGCCCGCTACAACTACATCCTCAGCATCCTCTCCCTCAAGCAGGCCGCCGGCATCCTGGAGCAGAAGGATCTGGAAGAGGTGAACCAGGGTCTGATGCCCGCCGCCCAGGTCACCAAGAAGTCCTGAGTCAGGCGCACACCATGAGAAAAGGCGACCCCGGGGTCGCCTTTTTCATCTCTGTTCGCCGCTGGAAGTGCGTTGGTCGGGGCCTGCCAGGCAGCGGCCATGTCACCGACCCGGCAGCCCCATCAAAAAACCCGGCCTTGGCCGGGTTTTACGCTTATCCGCGCTCGCGGATGGTCTTGATGATGTCGGTGGTGGAGCAGCCGTCCTCGAAGTTCAGCACCCGCACCTCGCCGCCATTGGCTGTCACCTCGGCGTAACCGGCGATCTCTTCGGGCTTGTAGTCGCCCCCCTTGACCAGGAGGTCTGGCAGGATCTCGGAGATCAGGCGCTGGGGAGTGTCTTCGCTGAAGGGGACCACCCAGTCCACGGCACCCAGGGCCGCCAGCACCGTCATACGGCGCTCGGTCGGGTTGACCGGGCGACCCGGCCCCTTGAGGCGACGCACGGACTCGTCGGTGTTCACCGCCACGATCAGGCGATCCCCCAGCTTGCCCGCATTGGCCAGATAGGAGACATGACCCGCGTGCAGAATGTCGAAGCAGCCGTTGGTCATCACCACCTTCTCGCCGCGCAGACGGGCGGCCTGGACGGCCACCTTGAGCTGGGCCTCGGACATGACGCCAAAACCGGTCTCCTGCTCGGTGTAGAGGGCGTTGGCCAGCTCCACCGGGCTCACGGTGGAGGTCCCCAGCTTGCCGACCACGATGCCGGCGGCGGTGTTGGCCAAGGCGCAGGCCTCATCCAGACTCTTGCCTGCGGCAAGGGAAGTCGCCAGGGTGGAGATGACGGTGTCACCGGCACCGGTGACGTCATAGACCTCGTGGGCCTGGGCCGGCAGGTGCAGCTCGGGCTGCCCTTCGCGGATCAGGGTCATGCCGTTCTCGGAACGGGTGACCAGCAGGGCGTCCAGCTCGAAGCGCTTGACCAGCTCCAGCCCCCTGGCGACCAGGTCTTCTTCCCCCTTCACCTTGCCCACCACGGCCTCGAACTCGGACATGTTGGGGGTCAGCAGGGTGGCACCGCGGTACTTCTCGAAATCGGTCCCCTTGGGGTCAACCAGCACGGGGATACCGGCGGCGCGGGCACGCCGGATCATGCCGGGCACATCGTTGAGGGCGCCCTTGCCGTAGTCGGAGAGGATCATCACGTCCGCCTGGGGCAGCGCCTGCTCCACCTTGCCCATCAGCAGGCTGGCATCCACGTCGTGGAAGGCCTCTTCGAAGTCGAGGCGCAGCAGTTGCTGGTTGCGGGACAGCACCCGCAGCTTGGTGATGGTCGGATAGTCGGTCAGGCGCACGAAATCACAGGCCACCTTGACCCCGGCCATCTGGCTGGCGAGGGCATCGGCGGCTTCATCCTGACCGGTCAGGCCCAGCAGCACGGCCTGGGCGCCGAGGGCGGCGGAGTTGAGCGCCACGTTGGCGGCGCCACCCGGACGCTCCTCGATGTGCTCGACCTTGACCACGGGGACCGGCGCCTCGGGGGAGATCCGGCCGGTAGGGCCATGCCAGTAGCGATCCAACATGACATCGCCAACGACCAGGATGCGGGCTTTTTCAAACTCGGGCAGGGTGATTTTCATCTGTATCGGCTCTCAAAACCTGAAAAATTCAGCGGCCGATTTTATCACACTCTTTTCCGGGGCGTGAAAAAAGCACGGCCCTGCGCCCTGATGCCCCCTCTGACCAGATGACGGCGATTCGCGCCCGCCCCCGCTTTTCGGATAGAATCCTCGACATGCGAGTGACCGCATCCGCGCCGGGCCACCCCACACAGGCCCCCCGGTTCGGTCGGACTCCCCCCTTTGCCTTTGCGAACAAGAGACTCTTCATGGCCCAAGAACACGCTCCCCGCCTCGAACCCCGTCTGTTCCATCCCCGTTACTGGGGGAGCTGGCTGGGCCTCTCCCTGCTCTGGCTGCTGGTGTTGCTGCCCTGGCGCAGCCAGATGTGGCTGGGCCGCCAGCTCGGCACCCTGGCCCGCAAACTGCTGAAATCCCGCGTCAAGATTGCCCGCCGCAACCTGGAGCTGGCGATGCCCGAGCTCAGCCGGGATGAGCGCGAAGCCCTCCTGGTGCAGAACTTCGAGAGCGTGGGTTGCGCCATCTTCGAGGTGGGCATGGCCTGGTTCTGGCCAGACTGGCGGATGCGCCGCCTGATGAAGGTGGAAGGGGAAGAGCACGTCATCAACGCCATGGAGAAGGGCCAGGGGATGCTGCTGCTCTCCTGCCACTTCCTCACCCTTGAGCTCAATGCCCGCTGCTTCGGCCTGGTGCGCCCCGGGGTCGGTGTCTATCGCCCCAACACCAATCCGGTGCTGGAGTACGCCCAGTACCACGGTCGCTGCGCCTCCAACAAATACCTGGTGGACCGGATGGACGTGAAGGGGATGATCAAGGCGCTGCGCAACGGCGACGCCCTCTGGTATGCACCGGATCACGACTACGGCAGCCATGCCAGCGTCTTCGTGCCCTACTTCGCGGTGGAGCAGGCCGCCACCATCACGGGTACCGCCACCCTGGCCCGGGTGAAGAACACCGTCACCCTGCCCTGCTACAACATCCGCACCCGGGAGGGCTACACCCTGCATATCGGGGCCCCGCTCGCGGACTACCCGAGCGGTGACGACATGGCGGATGCCAGCCGCGCCAACCGCGAAATTGAAGCCGCCGTGCGCAAGGCGCCGGAGCAGTACATGTGGCTGCACCGCCGCTTCAAGACCCGCCCCAATCCGGACGATCCCGGCTACTACTGATGCCCTCCCGCCCCGTCGACCGGGCAAGTCCAGACGACAGGGCAGGATGGCACCGCGCCCCATGAAAAAGCCCTCGCACTGCGAGGGCTTTTTTGTTGGCTGCCAGCGTCTGCCTTACTGGCGGATCAGGCGGTAGATGGCGTAGCCGGGGTGCTTGGCGTCATCCATCGGCAGGGTGGACTGGTACGACAGATCCACCCCCGCCAGGGCCTTGGCCTCGTCGGTCGGCGAGGAGTAGAGGCGCACGTCCACGTTGGCGGGCAGGGCCTTCATGTGCCAGTTGTTGTTGGCCGCCGGGCTGAAGCCAGCCGGGTTGTCCGCAGACTGGGCCTTCAGGTACTGGGCGATGATCTCCCGCGTCTCGAAGGGATCTTCATGGACGATGTTGCTGCCGTCGATGCCCGGGAAGTGGCCGCCGCCGCTGGCGCGGTAGTTGTTGGTCACCACGTAGAACTTCTGGGCCGGGTCCACGGGCTGGCCGTTGAAGGTGAGGCCGCTGATGCGCTGGCCGTCGCTCACCTTGACCCCGTCCTTGCTATAGCGGGCCGGCTGGGTGATGTCCACCTCGTAGTTGACCCCGTCAATCACATCGAAGTTGTAGGTGGGGAAGCTCTCGTTCACCAGCCACTGCACCCCGGTCTTGCCGGTGTCGATCTGGTTGAACTGGCCAGCGCTCATCTCCAGCCACTCCTTGACGGTGGCCCCGTTCACCTCGACCACCTGCAGGGTGTTCGGATAGATGTAAAGGTCGGAGACGTTGCGCAGGGAGATGTCACCCTGGGCCACGTAGGTAAAGTCGTTGATGCCGTTGCGACCGCCACGGAAGGGGGCCGCCACCGACAGGATGGGGTAGGACTCCTTGAGCAGGCCGTCTTGTTGCAACTGCTCCGCGTGGCGGCGCTGGGCATCGCTCACCAGCTGCACCGAGGGGTCGTCCTGCACCAGGGCGAAGAAGCTGTGGATGGGGGAGGTGATCTTGCCGAGCGGCTCGTCCAGCCACTGGTTGGTGGCGTCGTGATCCGCCTGCACCAGGTCCACCACCCGCTGATCCACCGCACTGCCCTCGCTGGCGTCTATCTTGCGCAGGCTGGCCTGGCTCTGCTTCACCTGCCACTTGCCGTCCACCTGTTCCAGCTTGAGGTCGATGATGCCGAGGTGGTTGCCCCAGTAACCGGGCATCACGGTGGGGATGCCGCTGAGGGTACCGGCCTGGTTGTCCACCTCCGGCAGATCCGGGAAGTCCCCGGGGAAGTTCTTGTGGGCGTGGCCCAGCATCAGGGCGTCCACCCCCTTCACCTTGGCCAGATGCCAGGCGGAGTTCTCCATCATGGCCTCGTAGCTGCTGGCATTGATGCCGGTGTGGGCCACCACCACCACGATGTCGGCGCCCTTGGCGCGCAGCTCGGGCACATAGTGATTGGCGGTCTCGACCATGTCGGCCACCACCACCTTGCCCTCCAGATGACGCTTGTCCCACTGCAGCACCTGGGGCGGGGTCAGACCCAGGATGCCCACCTTGACGCGCTGGCGCTGGCCCTTGTCATCGGTCACCTCGCGCTCCAGCAGCAGATAGGGGGTGAACTTGTTGCCGCTCCAGTCAATCTGTCCCTTGGCATCGCGCTTGAAGGCCCCCGCCTCGAACACGTTGGCGTTCACATAGGGGAAGTCGGCTCCCGCCAGTACCTTGCCAAGGTAGTCCAGGCCGTAGTTGAACTCGTGGTTGCCCAGGTTGCCCGCGTCGTAGCCCAGCTCGTTCATCGCCTTGAACACCGGGTGCGCCTGCTTCTCGAGATAGCCGGCACCGGATTGCTCGAAGATGTAGTCCGCCAGCGGCGTGCCCTGAATGAGGTCACCGTTGTCGAGCAGCAGGTTGTTGGGGTTCTCGGCGCGGGCGGCGCGGATCAGCAGGGCGGTGCGGGAGAGGCCGAACTTGCGATCCTCCTTGTTCTGGTAGTAGTCGTACCCCAGCACGTTGGAGTGGATATCAGAGGTCTGGATCAGGCGCAGGGAGACGGTCCCCGGCTGCGCCTTGCTGTCATTCTCGTTGCTGCAGGCAGACAGCAGCACGATGGCGGCAATAGCCCCCAGCTTCATGGTGTTATTCACTGTTTTTTCCCTTTTATTATGAGTAACGCTTTACCAGCGCCGGGAATTTAACAGACGAATATGTCAGCAGATGGCACCGGGACTCATTTTTATGAAGCCCGGCACAAAAATAGCCTCATGAGGCCGGTATGGCACCCAATGCCAGCTTGACCGCCAGCACCAGCATGATGAGACCTACAACAAGATCAATGGCTTGCTGCACCCGGCCCCTGGCAAGCCAGGGGGAGAGTGCCGCCGCCCCGAACGCCAGTCCGTAGAACCAGACCAGAGAAGCCAGCATGGCCCCCGCCGCGAAGGCGGGTCTGAGCTCCTCGGCAAACTGGCTGCCGAAGGAGCCAAGCAGCATCAGGGTATCCAGGTAGACGTGGGGATTGAGCAGGGTCACTCCGAGGGTCATGGCCAGCACGCTCTTCACCCCCATCAACCGGGGCGAGTCCGCCAGGGCCGCCTCCTGGCCGCGCCAGGCACTGCGCAGGGAGCGCACCCCGAACCAGCCGAGGAAGAGCACGCCGCCCCAGGTCAGCAGGGCCAGGCCGATCGGGCTGGCCGCCAGCAGGTTGGCCCCGCCGAACACCCCGATGCCGATCAGCACGAGATCGCACAGGCAGCAGAGGGTCGCCGTCAGCAGGTGGTGATTGCGGTGAATGCCCCGGCTCAGCACGAAGGCATTCTGGGCCCCGATGGGGATGATCATGGCAAGACCGAGGGTAAAGCCTTGCAGGGTGGTGGCGAACATGGGGATGCGTTCCTGTGAAAGAGAGAAACGCACTATAAGGGGGCGCGGGTAATCAGAGAAATTCATTCATTTTCTGATGCATTCATAAAACTGATGAAAACCGGGCCGAAACCACACAAAGAAGGTTGTCAATTGCAGGATCTGACAATTGTGGGGTCACAGCCCCGCCCCGAGAATCGGCGGCAGGATGGGACGGCGCAGGACAGCGGTGATGGCGACAGAGGGGATGCCAGGCGACGAGCCGGTGCCGCCGGGCCTGTATTCACTGCAGCAGGGAGGGGAAGTTGGTGACCACCACCTGCTCCAGGTTCGGCAGCAGGATGCCGCTGCTCACCCCCTTGGCGATGGCCTGGTAGCGGTTCATCGACCCCGTCTTGCGGGTGACCTGATTGAGGTGGTAGTTCACGGTGCGCTCCGTGATGCCGAGGATGCAGGCGATCTCCCCCGATGTCTTCCCTTCGCTGGCCCAGAACAGGCACTCGGTCTCCCGCTCCGTCAGGGGCTCCTGGGGATCGTCCTCCCTCATGCTCTGGCGCACGATCCGGATCGCCGCCTCGAAGATGTAGTTGGACATCCAGGAGAGGATGGGCGAGGACTCCAGCATCAGATCGCTCGACGCCCGCTCCCGGGTGATGAAAGAGAGTATGCCGTTCTCCCCCGCCGCCCCGTGCAGCGGGAACGAGATGCCGTTGCGCAACCCGAATTCCGCCGCCAGCCCCATCACATCCATGCTCCCCTCTTGCAGGAAGCGCGCCTTCTCGTCCAGCCGGTTCCAGTAGATGGGCAGGGTCTGCCTGCGGGCGAGCTGGATGATGGGATCGCAGGCCAGCATGTTGTTCAGGGTGTAGGCCTGTACCCAGGAGTCGGGGCACTGGTTGAACAGCACCACCTTGGGCCTTTGCATCGACATGGGCAGGATGAGGGCGAAGCGGTAGTAGTCGTAACCCATTCCCAGGGTGAAGCGGCCGATGAGCTCGGACAACCGGTTGCCATCGGTCACCAGCGTGAAATGTTCCAGGTACTCAAGCAGTTGGTCGCGTGTCATAGGCAAGCCTCCCCTGGCCAAGGCCTTGGATTATAGCGCCTAACCATGAAATGGAGAGACATGAATGCTTGTTTTCAAAGGAAAATTGAAAGAACACCCCAGATGGGAGGTCGAAAACGAGCTCTACCGATTTCGCAACCGCGTCTTCTCCGATCGACTCGGTTGGGACGTGGAATCCCGCCGTGGCCTGGAGCGGGACAACTTCGACAAGCCCGACACCCACTGGGTGCTGATTGAAGACAAGCAGGGGCTGTGCGGCTGCATCCGCCTGCTCAGCTGCGCCCAGGATTACATGCTGCCCAGCATCTTCCCCACCGCCCTCGCTGGCGAAGCCCCGCCGCGCGGCAACGACGTGTGGGAGCTGACCCGCCTCGCCATCGACGCCGACCGGGCCCCTCGCCTGGAGAACGGCATCAGCGAACTCACCTGCGTCATCTTCCGCGAGGTGCTGGCCTTCGCCAGGGAGCAGGGGATCCGCGAGCTGGTGGCCGTGGTCAGCCTGCCGGTGGAGCGCATCTTCCGCCGCCTCGGCCTGCCCATCGAGCGCCTCGGCCATCGCCAGGCGGTGGATCTGGGGGCCGTGCGCGGGGTCGGCATCCGCTTCCACCTGGACGAGCGTTTCGACCGCGCCGTGCATCGCCCCCTGCAGGGCCATTACCGGCCGGCGGGGGATGCACTGCTCGCCGTCATCTGAGCAAAAAAAGTCCCGGGACCGGCCCGGGATTCAAGACGCTCGCTATGGTCCGTTTCCACCCCATGCAAAAACGGACCGGATGAGTATCTTATGAATCTCATACCAGGACTACTGTCACATCTCACAGGGGCGGCCCCGGGCACGGGCCCCCTCCATGGGGGCGGTCAGGTTGTCCTCTGGCGCTCCCTTGAGTAGCATTCTTGCTGAACTCCCTTTTTTCATAAGGAATGCTGATGAAGACGCTGGACTACAAGCTGCTGCTGGCCCTGGACGCGGTGATCCGGGAGCAAAACTTCGAGCGTGCCGCCCAGCGCCTGCACATCACCCAGTCCGCCATCTCCCAGCGCATCAAGCAGCTGGAGCAGCAGTTTGCGGAGCCGCTCATCATCCGCAGCCAGCCGCTGCAGGCCACGGGGCTCGGCCAGAAGCTGCTGGCCCACTATCGCCAGGTGCGCCAGCTGGAGCTGGAGCTGGCCGGCGAGCTCTCCCCCGACGAGCCCAGGGCCCCCATCCGGGTCAGCATCGCCGTCAATGCCGACAGCCTGGCCACCTGGTTCCTGCCCGCCCTTGCGCCACTGCTGGAGCAATACCCCATCGAGCTGAACCTGCTGGTGGATGACGAGAGCCGCACCCTGGACCGGGTGCGCGAGGGGCAGGCGTTCGGCGCCGTCAGCCTGCAACCCCAGCCGCTGGCGGGCTGCTGCGTCGACGAACTCGGCGAGATGCGCTATCTGCTCACCGCCAGCCCCGCCTTCGTCGCCCGCCACTTCCCGAACGGCCTCACGGCGGCGGCCCTGGCCAAGGCGCCGGCGGTGGCCTTCGATCAGCGCGACGACATGCACATCAGCTACATGGCCCGTCATTTCGCCCTCCCCCCCGGTGGCTACCCCTGCCACACGGTGCGATCCTCCGAGGCCTTCGTCGCCATGGCGGAGCAGGGGCTGGCCTGCTGCCTCATCCCGGAATTGCAGATCCGCCAGCAACTGGAAGAGGGGCGCCTGCTCGATCTCAACCCGGATCACCACCTGGTCGAGCAGCTCTACTGGCACCGCTGGGTGCTGGAGCGGGGGCTGCACAAGCAGATATCCCAGCGCCTGATCCAGCAGGGGCGACGGGCACTGCAACCCCGTTGAGGGGGCCATTCACCTTGGCTTTGGGGGGGTAAAAACGTATAGTGCTGGGCGATTAACCATCAGGTCTCCACTCAGGTTCCCCATTTATGTTCCAAGACAATCCGCTGCTGGCCCAGCTCAAGCAACAAATCCGCGAAAACATCCCCAAGAAAGAGGGTGTGATCCGCGCCTCCGATCGGGGCTTCGGCTTCCTGGAGGTCGATGAGAAGACCAGCTATTTCGTGCCGCCTCCCTACATGAAGAAGGTGATGCACGGTGACCGGGTGAGCGCCCTGATCCGCACTGAAAAAGAGAAAGAGGTGGCCGAGCCGGATGCCCTGCTGGAGCAGGCCGTCACCCGCTTCGTCGGCCGCGTCAAGATGTTCCGCGACCGCCTCAACGTGGTGCCCGACCACCCCCTCATCAAGGACGCCATCAAGGCCCGCGCCAAGAAGGGTCTGGACGAGAAATCCTTCAAGGAAGGGGACTGGGTGGTCGCCACCCTCAAGCGCCATGCCCTGGTGGACGGCAACTTCTCCGCCGAGATCACCCAGCTCATCGCCACCCAGGAAGATCACAACGTGCCCTGGTGGGTGGTGCTGGCACGCCACAACCTGGCCCAGATTGAACCGGCGGACCTGCCGGAGTGGAAGGTGATCGAAGAGGAAGAGCTGCCCCGCCGGGATCTGACCCAGGTTCCCTTCTTCACCATCGACGGTGCCAAGACCAAGGACATGGACGATGCCCTGGCCATCACCAAGCTGGAGAACGGCTGGGAGCTGCTGGTGGCCATCGCCGACCCGACCGCCTATGTGGCCGAGGGGAGCGAGCTGGACAAGGAGGCCGCCCAGCGCGCCTTCACCGTCTACATGCCGGGACGCAACGTACCCATGATCCCGCGCACCCTCTCCGACGAGCTCTGCTCCCTGAAAGAGGGCGAGGAGCGCAACACCCTGTGCGCCCGTCTGCTCATCGCCGAGGATGGCCTGCTGCTGGAGGAGACCGAGTTCTTCGCCGCCCGCATCAATTCCCATGCCCGTCTCAGCTATGACGACGTCTCCGACTGGGCCGAGCACGGCAAAGCGCTGGATATCGACGCCGGCGTCCTGGCCCAGCTGCCCCTGATGAAGGCGATGACGGAGGCCCGCATCAAGTGGCGTACCGAGCACGCCCTGGTGTTCCCGGACAGACCCGACTACGACTTCGAGCTGGGTGAAGACGGCGAAGTGCTGGCCATCCACGTGGAGCCGCGCCGCATCGCCAACCGCATGGTGGAAGAGTCGATGATCGCCGCCAACATCTGCGCTGGCCGCGTGCTGGGCAAAGAGGTCGGCTACGGCATCTTCAACGTCCACACCGGCTTTGACGAGGAGTCCCTGGACGGCGCCATCGAGCTGCTCAAGACCGCCGAGGCCCCGTTCGAGAAGGAAGAGATCGCGAGTCTCTCCGGCTTCTGCGCCCTGCGCCGCTGGATAGACAACCTGGACACCCGCTGGCTGGACGGCAAGATCCGCCGCTTCCAGAGCTATGCCCTGATGTCCGCCGAACCGGGCGCCCACTACGGCCTGGGTCTGGATGCCTACGCCACCTGGACCTCCCCCATCCGCAAATACGGCGACATGGTCAACCATCGCCTGCTCAAGGCGGTCATCGCCGGCAAGACCCCGGGTGAGCGCCCCAGCCTGGAGCTGACCGAGCACCTGACCGCCTGCCGCCGCCTGCACCGCATGGTGGAGCGCGACATCGGCGACTGGCTCTATGTGCGCTACCTCAAGGCCGATGCGGGCACCGACAAGGTGTTCAACGCCGAGATCATCGACGTGATGCGCGCCGGCCTCAAGCTGCGCCTGCAGGAGAACGGCGCCGTGGTGTTCATGCCCGCCCGCCATATCCTGGACAACAAGGATCGGCTGGAGTGCAACTGGGACAACGGTCGCGTCTATCTGGACAAGACCGAGGTGGTCTACGAGCTCGGCCAGATCATCGAGGTGAAGCTGACCGAGGCGGTGGAAGAGACCCGCTCCCTCATCGCCAAGCCGGCGGTGGATCTGGTGCCGGGTCCGGCACCGGTCGCCCCGACCAGCGAGGCCGATGCCGCGCCTGCCGACGAGGCCCCCAAGGCGCAGTGATCCCCCTGCTTGTCTGCTCTGCAAAAGCCCGCATCCTGCGGGCTTTTTTTATGGCTGCGCTCCGCGGGCAGACGGGATGGGAGACCCGCTCGCAGGCCCCTGCCTGCGTCGCGACCGGCAGGGAGGAGCGAGACGGGAGCGGATCAGGATCCGCCACCCGGGCGTCACAAGAGGCCCTTTCAGAACCGATCCTCTCGGGGGAAAAACTGAAAGTGGGTTACAAAATAAATGATTCATTGGTGATTAACGATGAACTGCGGCATATCCATCGTCATTACTTGCGAATACGAGGCGACAAACCATGACTCATTTGAGTGCAAAGTTTGGTTTTGTGACGATAGTCACGTTGACACCGTATTTGCGCAAACCACAAAACGAGACGTAAATCACAAAAAATTGACACCCAGAGGCGAGAAGATCGAAATGTAGCCGAAATACAGCGACTGACTGTGATCGTCATCACTATGTTGGGAGGGGGGAGGTCGGGGTATTTGAGATCCAGGTCACAAGACACCCCGTTTTCAGCCTAATTTGATCACAAGCTGGTAGATTGAAGTTGCTTAGACGACTGGGATGGGAGTTCGGCAAAACTCGTCATCCCGACTACCACTTTTAATCACACAGGCTTAAAACGGGGTCCCGACATGTTATCACCGGATACCAAAGTCAAGATACAGAATTTTGGACGCTTCCTGTCCAATATGGTCATGCCCAACATAGGCGCCTTCATCGCCTGGGGCTTCATCACCGCCCTCTTCATCCCCACTGGCTGGCTGCCCAATGAAACCTTGGCCAAGCTGGTCGGTCCCATGATCACCTACCTGCTGCCGCTGCTCATCGGCTATACCGGCGGCAAGCTGATGGGTGGTGAGCGCGGCGGCGTGGTCGGTGCCATCACCACCATGGGCGTCATCGTGGGGACCGACATCCCCATGTTCATGGGCGCCATGATGGTCGGCCCGCTGGGTGGCTGGGCCATCAAGCGCTTCGACAAGGCGATGGAAGGTCGCGTCAAGAGCGGCTTCGAGATGCTGGTGAACAACTTCTCCGCCGGCATCATCGGCATGTTGCTCGCCATTCTCGCCTTCTTCGTCATCGGTCCCTTCGTCAAGGTGCTCTCCGGCGCCCTGGCCGGTGGTGTCGACTTCCTGGTCGCCCACAGCCTGCTGCCGCTGACCTCCATTTTCGTCGAGCCGGCCAAGATCCTGTTCCTGAACAACGCCATCAACCACGGCATCTTCTCGCCGCTCGGGATCCAGCAAGCCACCGAACAGGGCCGCTCCATCTTCTTCCTGATCGAAGCGAACCCGGGTCCGGGCATGGGCGTGCTGCTGGCCTACATGGTGTTCGGCCGTGGCGCCGCCAAGCAGTCCGCAGCCGGTGCGTCCATCATCCACTTCTTCGGCGGCATCCACGAAATCTACTTCCCGTACGTGCTGATGAACCCGCGCCTCATCCTGGCGGTGATCGCAGGCGGCATGACCGGGGTCTTCACCCTGACCCTGTTCAACGCCGGTCTGGTCTCCCCCGCCTCCCCGGGCTCCATCTTCGCCGTGCTGCTGATGACGCCGAAAGCCTCCCTCATCGGGGTGCTGCTCTCCATCGTCGCCTCCGCCACCGTCTCCTTCCTGGTCGCTGCCGTGTTCGTCCGTGCCCAGCAGCCGGAAGCCGACGAGGCCGATGCCCTGGGTGAAGCCACCCGCAAGATGAAAGCCATGAAGGGTGCCAAGCCCGAGACCACCGCCGCCAAGAAGCCGGAAACCGAGCTGACCGCAGTGCGCAACATCGTCGTCGCCTGCGATGCGGGCATGGGCTCCAGCGCCATGGGCGCCGGCATGCTGCGCAAGCGGGTGCAGGCCGCCGGTCTCGACATCAGCGTGACCAACCGTGCCATCAACAACCTGGACGATCAGGTGGATCTGGTCATCACCCACAAGGATCTCACCGACCGTGCCCGTCGCCATGCGCCGCATGCACAGCACATTTCGCTGACCAACTTCCTCGACAACGCCCTCTATCAGGAGCTGGTGCAGAACCTCAGCCTGGCCAACGCGGCCAACGATGACGTCGCCAACCCGCAACTGCTGGTGGCGGCCAACGACGACAGCTACGAGCCGCAGGAGCCGGAAGTTTTCACCCTGAGCCTGCAGGACGTGCACCTGGGCCTCAAGGCCGAGAGCAAGGAAGCGGCCATCGTGACCGCCGGCAAGCTGCTGGCCGAGCGAGGCTATGTGGCACCGGACTACGTCGACGCCATGCTGGAGCGCGAACAGCTGGTCTCCACCTACCTCGGCGAATCCATCGCCGTGCCCCACGGCACCATCGCCGCCAAGGAGCACGTGAAGCGTACCGGCATCGTCATCTGCCAGTACCCGGCCGGAGTCGCCTTCGGCGAGGGCGCCGATGAGGTAGCGCGCCTGGTCATCGGCATTGCCGCCCGCAACGATGAACACATACAGGTCATAACCCGCCTGACCAATGCACTGGATGAGCCCGGTCTCGTCGACCGTCTGGCCAGCACCCAGGATCCCCAGGAGTTCCTGGATCTGCTGGGGGCCGAGCAGGCCGCGTTATCATCCGTCATCGTCTTTGGTTGTAGAGGTTAATATCATGAAAACATTGCATTTTGGTGCCGGCAACATCGGTCGGGGCTTCATCGGGAAACTGCTGGCTGACGCCAGCCATCAGGTCACCTTCGCCGACGTCAACGAGACCCTGATCGACCAGCTCAACCACCGCCAGGAGTACAAGGTGCACGTGGTGGGCACGGATCAGAAGCTGGACGTGGTGCGCAACGTTGCCGCCGTCAGCTCGGCCGGACACGAGGTGATCGCCCGTATCATCACCGCCGATCTGGTCACCACGGCGGTCGGCCCCAACATCCTGGACAAGATTGCCAGCACCCTGGCCAAGGGGCTGCAGGCCCGCTTCGATGCCGGCAACCTGACTCCCCTCAACGTCATCGCCTGCGAGAACATGGTGCGCGGCACCAGTCACCTCAAGGAGGAGGTACTCAAGTACCTGCCGGTCGCGTATCATGCCACCCTCGAGCAGTGCGTCGGCTTCGTCGACTCGGCGGTGGATCGCATCGTTCCGCCCGCCGCGGCGAACGACGATCCCCTGGAGGTGACGGTGGAGAGCTTCAGCGAGTGGATCGTCGATCGGACCCAGTTCAAGGGGGAGTTGCCCCAGGTGGCAGGCATGGAGCCCACCGACAACCTGATGGCCTTCGTCGAGCGCAAGCTGTTCACCCTCAACACCGGCCACATCGTCACCGCCTACCTCGGCAAGCTCAGGGGCTATCACACCGTGCGCGAGGCGATCGAGGATCCGCTGATCCGCAGCAAGGTACGCCGCGCCATGGAGGAGAGCGGGGCCGTGCTGGTGAAACGTTACGGCTTCGACCCGCGCCTGCACGCCGCCTACATCGAGAAGATCCTCTCCCGCTTCGCCAACCCCTACCTGGTGGACGAGATTGACCGGGTCGGTCGCCAGCCGCTGCGCAAGCTGGCGGCGGGGGACAGGCTGGTGAAGCCGCTGCTCGGCACCCTGGAGTACGGCCTGCCGAGCGATCACCTGCAGGAGGGCATCGCCGCCGCACTGCATTACCGCAATGAGGACGATCCCCAGGCGGTGGAGCTGCAGGCCATGCTGGCGGAACTTGGTCCGGCACGGACACTGGCCCGCGTCACCGGCCTGGATGAGCACAGCGATGTGGTACGCACCATCGTCGCCCGTTACAACAACTTGAAGTGACCTGATGGGGTGGCGTCACACCGCCCGTGACGGACCCCATACGATACAAACCGGGGGAGGGCCTGCTCTCCCCCTGTCAGCCGGACCCGAAGCACTTATGACCACACACCAGGAAGATGAAGTACTGGAGCGACTGAACGAGCAGGATGGCCCCCGCGGCTTCTTTCTCGAGGTCGTGACCATCCTGGAAGAGGCGGTCGACTCCCTGATGCGGCGAGCCTTTCGTCAGGAGGAGTATGCCGTCAAATACGCCATCGAACCCCTGCTCAACCAGAGCGGACCCCTCGGCCAGCTGGAGGTGCGCCTCAAGCTCATCTTCGCCCTCGGCCTCATCTCCCTCGAGCGCTATCAGGATCTCGAGGCATACCTGAAGATCCGCGACTTTCTGGTACGCGACCCCAAGGATTACCGCTTCAGCGACAAGCCGGTCCGCGATCTGCTCGAGCGCCTGAATGCCATCCAGCAGGGCAGCATGATGCCGCAGGATCCCCCGGCCAACGAGGAGGACTGGCCCCTCTACCAGATGCAGCTCAACCGGCTCGATCAGATGGTGCGCTCCGCCCTGGTGCTGGCGGTGACCGATTGCGTCACCGAACTCCACAAAGAGAGCCCCATCTGATCTGAGTGGCTCTCCCCTGCACGCCTGGCGGGTGTCATCTTGCCCCCCTTCCCCGCTACACTAGGTCCAACCCCATCACCTGTACGAGGTTGGCATGATTGCTCTCTCCCTCGCCGGAATAGCCCTCATCTCCCTGCTCGCCCAATGGCTTGCCTGGTCCGTGCGCGTTCCCGCCATTTTGTTCCTGCTGCTGAGCGGCCTCTTGCTCGGCCCGGTGACCGGTCTGCTCGATCCCGATCAGTTGCTGGGGGATCTGCTGTTTCCCCTGGTTTCCCTCTCGGTCGCCATCATCCTGTTTGAAGGAGCGCTGACCCTGCACCTGACCGAACTCAAGGGGATCGGCAAGGTGGTACGCAACCTCTGCTCCACCGGCATGGTGACCAGCTTTGCCGTCATCGGCGCCGCCAGCTACTTCCTGCTTGGGCTGGACTGGCGGGTCGCCATGGTGCTCGGCGCCGTGCTGGTAGTGACCGGCCCCACGGTGATCGCCCCCATGCTCAACGTGATCCGCCCGGTCCGGGAGGTGGACAAGATCCTGCGCTGGGAGGGGATCGTCATCGACCCCATCGGCGCCCTGTTCGCGGTACTGGTGTTCGAGGCGGTGCGCCTCGGCAGCCAGGGAGATCTGGTCGGTCATACCCTGCTGGCCCTGGCCAAGACGGTGGGAGTGGGGTCGCTCATCGGGGTCGGTGCCGGCTGGCTCACCACCCTGCTCATCCGCAAGGACTGGCTGCCGGTCAGCCTGCACAAGTTCGGGGTACTGGCGCTGGTGCTGGTGACCTTCACCCTGTCTGACTGGCTCAGTCACGAATCCGGCCTGCTGGCGGTGACGGTGTTCGGCATCTGGCTCGCCAACCAGGAGGGGCTGGATCTGGAGGAGGTGCTGGCCTTCAAGGAGGATCTCGCCGTCATTCTCATCTCCTCCCTCTTCATCCTGCTGGCGGCCCGCCTCGATCTGGCCCAGCTCTGGCAGCTCGGCCCCATGGTTCTGGCCCTGCTGTGCGTGGTGCAGTTCGTGGCCCGTCCGCTCTGCATCCTGGTCTCGACCCGGGGGTCGGACCTGCCCTGGCGCGCCCGCGCCCTGCTCGCCTGGATAGCCCCCCGGGGCATAGTGGCGGCGGCGGTCAGCGCCTCCTTCGCCATCAGCATGCATGAGGCCGGCATCGAGGATGCCGACAAGCTGGTGCCCCTGGTGTTTGCGGTCATCATCTTCACCGTGGTGCTGCAGAGCCTGACGGCCACGCCATTGGCCAGATTGCTCGACATGCGCCAGAGCGCCCCCAATGTCTGGCTGCTCATCGGCGCCAACTCGGTTGCCCGGGCCATCGGCAAGGCGCTGGCGGATCAGGGGATCCCGGTGCAGCTCTCCGATCCTGCCTGGGAGCACTGCAAGCTGGCCCGCATGAGCGGCCTGCCCTGCTACTTCGGCAACCCCCAGTCGGAGCACGCCGAGCGGCACCTGCCCCTCACCAGCATCAGCACCGTGCTGGCGCTCTCTCCCAGCCGCCACAACAACGCCCTCGGGGTGCTGCACTTCGCCCACCTCTACGGGGAGGAGAAGGTCCACTCCCTGCGTTCCAGCGAACAGCACGGCAAGGCCAACCGGGAGAGCGCCACCTTCCGTGCCCGCCAGAACCTGTTCGGCGCCGACATCAACTTCGCCAGGCTGAGCGGCCTGCTGAGCCGGGGCGGGCAGATCAAGGCGACCCGCCTGAGCGACACCTTCGACTGGGACCAGTATCAGGAGGCCAATCCCGGCGCCATTCCTCTGTTCGTGCTGGATGCCAAGGCCAGACCCAGGGTGGTCACCGGCCCTGTCACGCCGCTGCCCGGGGAGCTGCTGATCGCCCTGCAACCGCCCCGTGAGGGGGCGACGGGGCCCTGATCCGATGACGGCGCCAACGGGAAGGAGAACTAGACTTGAGGGTGGCGCCATGAGTCATAGGAGGATGTCATGACAGTCAGTGAATTGCGCGCGCTTCACCAGCAGCACAGGTTCAAGGAGGCGGAGATCATGCACGACATCGTCTCCCCCGGCTGGATCGTGGAGTTCAGGGGGCAGGACGGCCACCTCTACGTGATGACGGACACCCTGGGGTGCCCCATGAGTTTCTCGTCCACCGAGGAGGCACGGGACCACATCCACCTGGTGGCCGACTGCCCCGTCCAGGTCGAGCACCTCTACCGCTTCTTCGAACGCTGAACAGCCATCGAAAAAGGCTCCCGAGGGAGCCTTTTCTCATTCCGGCTGCGTGGACTCAGCCTCCTTTCCCTCCAGCCGCCTCACCGGCTTTTGCAGAATAAGGTTCGCCGGATAGGTGACCAGATCGCCGTTGTCATCCCGCACCCGCACGTAGAAGAGGCCGATCTCGGTGATGATGCCGGTGACGGAGTCATCCTTGTCGAGGATGCGGATGCGATCGCCAATCTTGTAGGGGAAGGCGAAGAAGATGGTGATGCTGGCGGTGATGTTGGAGAGGATCGACCACTGGGCCACCATGGCGACCCCCAGTACCGCGAAGAAGGAGGAGGCGAGCACCACCAGCCGGGAGAAGTCGAGCCCCCAGACCCCGGCCAGGATCAGCAGGGTGGCGCAGCCCAGCAGGAAGTGGAATACGTGCTCCACGTAGAGTACCCGGTTCTCGCTCACCTGCCGGCTCTGGCCAAGGGCCATCAGGCTCTTGTGAATGAGGCCGCGCACCAGGGTGTGCCCCAGCAACAGCAGCAGGGTCACGCCAAAAGATTCCCATGTCGTCATGTTCACCCCTTACCACCAGCGCCTGTGCTTGAGCCAGACCGCCAGTCCGGTCGCCAGCACCAGCAGGAAGCCACAGAACACCCAGAAGGCGGTCGGACTCTCGGCCCCGGGGATCCCCCCCAGGTTGATGCCGAACAGGCCGGTCAGGAAGCTGGCGGGCAGGAACAGCAGCGCCATCACCGACATCTGGTAGGCACGGCGGTTGGTCGCCTCCGCCATCAGGTTGTTGATCTCGTCCGCCAGCACGGCGGTGCGCGCCACCCCGGCATCCAGATCGTCGAGCCAGCGCCGCAAGCGGTCGGCGATGTCGAGCAGGCGTCGCCTGTCATCTTCGTCCAGCCAGCTGATCTTCTCGTTGGCCAGGCGCGCCACCAGATCCCGCTGGGGGGAGAGGTAGCGACGGATCATGATGAGCTGCTTGCGGATGCGCGCAAGCCGACCGTTGGCGGGCAGGTCGCGCATCAGCACCATCTCCTCCAGATCCAGGATCTGGTCGTGCAGCTCCTCGACGAACTCCCCGGCCCGGTCGGTCAGGGCGTCGCATATCTCCACCAGCCAGTCGGCGGGTGTGTCGGCACCGCCCCCCAGCGACAGCTGCTCGAACACATCTTTCTCGGAGAGCAGCGGACGACGTCGGCTGCTGATGATGAGATCCGGCGTGATGAAGATCCGCAGGGCCACCATCTCTTCAGGCCTGTGATCCTTGTTGTGGTTGATGCCGCGCAGGATCAGCAGCACCGTCTCCCCCATCCGCACCAGCTTGGGACGATTGCTCTGGCCGAGCAAGGCCTCCCGGGCCGCCTCCCCCAGCAGCGGCGTCTGCAGCAGCCAGCGCGCCGACTCCGGGTTGCCGTAGTCCAGATGCAGCCAGCCGGGCTGGGTACAGGGGATCTCGCTACCTTCGGCCAGCGGGGTCATGCCCCCCTTGCCGTCCAGGGTCAGGCCATAAATCACGTCACCGGGCACCCGATCCATCTCGTCTCCTTCTCGTTTCATGTGCAGGCCCCAGCTTACACCAAAGGCGGGGACGACTCAGCCCCGGGGCAGCCGCCCCGCACCAGCCATGCTAAGATGCGCCACCCGTTCCAGACACAGGAAGCCATGCCATGCCCATCTGGGTTGATGCCGATGCCTGCCCCATCCCGGTCAAGGAGATCCTCTACCGCGCCGCCCACCGCGCCCAGGTGGTGACCACGCTAGTGGCCAACCAGGGGCTCAGAGTCCCCCCCTCCCCCTTCATCAAGACCCAGCAGGTGGAAAAGGGCTTCGATGTGGCAGATCATGTCATCGCCCAGCAGGTCAAGCCAGGCGACCTGGTGATCACCGGCGACATTCCCCTCGCCTCCTGGGTCATCGACGCCGGGGGCGAGGCGCTCAATCCCCGGGGTGAGATCTACACCCGGGAGACCATCCAGGCACGGCTCGGGATGCGCAACTTCATGGAGGAGCTGCGCTCTGCCGGCGTCCAGACCGGTGGCCCTGCGCCCTTCAACGCCGCCGACAAGCAGCGCTTCGCCAATGCGCTGGACAAGTGGCTGGTCAGGGGCAAGCTGAGCTGATCACCCTCTCCCCGGCCCCCTGCCGGGGAGAGCCATTCATTTCCCTTTTCCCTTAATTCTTCCTTAATGCTCCTTGATTAGCCTTGCGACTGTTGACCCAACCACCCGCAAGGAGCAAGCAATGAAACTGACCCCCCTGTTGTTACTGATCCCCCTGTTGAGCGGCGCAGCCCTGGCCGACCCCCAATGCACCCAGGCCGACAAGAGCAAGTGGATGAGCGAAGCCGACGCCCAGCAGCAGATCAAGGCGATGGGCTACGACATCAAGAAGTTCAAGGCCACCAAGACCGGCTGCTACGAGATCTACGGCTGGGACAAGGAGAAGCGCAAGGTCGAGATCTACTTCGACCCGACCGACCTGAAAAAGGTGAAAGAAGAGATCGACGAGTAACGCCGCCCCGGGCCGGTCTTCCCCCGGCCCCCACCATGGAGCCTTGCCATGACACCTGCCTCTGAAGTGAAAGTCTGGGATCCCCTCATCCGGGTGTTTCACTGGGCGACCGTCACCCTCTGCCTGCTCAACTTCTTCGTGCTGGAAGAGGGCAGCAAACCCCACAGATATGCTGGCTACGCGGTGGGCATCCTGCTCATCATCCGCCTGCTGTGGGGGCTGGTCGGCCCCTATTACGCCCGCTTCGGCCAGTGGTGGCCAACTCCTGCCCGGGTCCGCTACTACCTGCGTCAGCTCGCCCAGGGGCGCCACCCCTACTACCTCGGCCACAATCCGGTCGGCTCCCTGATGATCTGGTTGCTGCTGCTGTCCCTGGTCGGGACCGTCGTCACCGGCTGGCTCACCACCTGGGATGCCTTCTGGGGCGAGGAGTGGCTGGAGGAGCTGCACGGCATCATCGCCAACACCCTGATGGCCGCCGTTGGCGTCCATGCGGCAGTGGTACTCCTGACCGATCGCCTCACCCGCAGCGATTTGGTCCGCGCCATGGTGCTGGGCAAAAAGCGGGTCCCCGCCAACATCAAGGTGGAAGACCCCCGCGCTTGATGGCCGGGCTGCCGACCAGTCCCCTCCTCTGTTCACCCGCTCATCTGCCCAAAAAAAGACCCCCTGCCAAGGCAGGGGGTCGTCATGAGCAGCGCGGGGGGAGGACCTAGATCATCACACCGGCAATCACGGCGGAGAGCAGGCTCACCAGGGTGGAGCCATAGACCAGCTTCAAACCGAAGCGGGAAACCATGTTGCCCTTCTCTTCGTTGAGCGCCTTCACCGCACCGGCAATGATGCCGATGGAGCTGAAGTTGGCGAACGACACCATGAAGATGGAGAGGATGCCGACGGTGCGCGGGGAGAGCTCGGCGGCAATCTTGCCCAGATCCATCATGGCCACGAACTCGTTGGTCACCAGCTTGGTCGCCATGATGGAGCCGGCCTGCAGCGCTTCACTGCCCGGGATGCCCAGGATCCAGGCAACGGGATAGAAGATGTAGCCCATGACGTGCTGGAAGTTGACGCCAAACGCCGCCTCGAACAGGTAGTTGATGAGAGCGATCAGGGCGATGAAGCCCACCAGCATGGCACCGACGATCACCGCCACGGTGAAACCGGCCATGATGTACTCCCCCAGCATCTCGAAGAAGTTCTCCTTCTTCGGCGTGTGGTGCTCGTCACCCTCGGCCAGCGCCTTGGCATCGGTCACGGTGTTGTCGGGCTCGTAGGGGTTGATGAGGGAGAGCACCACGAAGGTGCTGAACATGTTGAGTACCAGTGCGGCCACCACGTAGCGCGGTTCGATCAGCTGCATGTAGGCACCGACGATGGACATGGAGACGGTGGACATGGCTGTCGCCGCCAGGGTGTACATCTGCTTCTCGTTCAGGTGCGGCAGTATGTTCTTGAGGGCGATGAAGTTCTCGGACTGACCGACGATCATGGAGCTGATGGCGTTGAAGGACTCCAGCTTGCCCATACCGTTGATCCTGGCCAGCACGGTGCCGATGCCACGAATGACGATGGGCAGCAGACGGATGTACTGCAAAATGCCGATCAACACGGAGATGAAGACGATGGGCATCAGCACCATCAGGAAGAAGGAGAAGGCCCCTTCGTTGACCAGACCGCCGAACACGAAGTCGGTCCCCTGCTTGGCAAACTCCATCAGCTTGGTGAAGCCGGCGGCAAAGCCACCCACCACCGCCAGACCCACTTCGGAGTTGAGCATGAACCAGGCGAGCGCCAGCTCGACCACCAGCAGCTGGCCGATGTAACGCAGCTTGATCTGTTTCCAGTTGCGGCGGTTTGCCAGCAACGCCAATGCCAGGACCATCACGAGTCCGAGCAAGAAATGAACGTATTCCATACCAGTAGCACCCATTGAATTGTTATTTTTGACCGGCGCCATCATAAAGAACTGCATATTTAAAAATCAGAGAATCATCACAATCCGCGGTAAAAATATGCATGCGAAATAATACAAACGTTTTTAAATTAATTGCCAAGACACATGATTATTAATCGTCATTGAGAAAGCTTAAAAATAAATCAAAAACAATAAGTTATGCTATTTCATTAATTTTATTCCTCATTCGTATATATATTTCATAACGGCTATATCCCATATGGCATCCTCCGATGACTTATCATCACCAGGACATGTTTAATTAAAAACGTTTTCTCGCCATTCATCATGATCTGGCCATGACCACCCTGTTCCATTGTGCTCTTTTTACATACCGCAAGCCCGCCAACGCAGACAGAAGCCTCCATCGGCAACCCATGACACCAACCGTTCAAATATTCACCGCATCCGGCGGCACATTCTGGTATGATGCGCCCCCTTGCGCACCGCGCACCCCCATTTCTGATTTTCCGACATAGAGTCCTTTTGTGAACAACAGCGAATTTAGCAGCCTGAACCTCTCCTCCGCCCTGCAGGACAACCTCGCCAGCCTGGGCTATCTGCAGATGACCCCGATCCAGGCCCAGAGCCTGCCCCTGGTGCTCGACGGCAAAGATTTGATCGCCAAGGCGAAAACCGGCAGCGGCAAGACCGCGGCCTTCGGCCTGGGTCTGCTGGCCAAGCTGGACGTCAACCGGCTGGCCGTGCAGGCGCTGGTGCTCTGTCCGACCCGCGAGCTGGCGGATCAGGTGGCCACCGAGATCCGCCGTCTTGCCCGCACCCTGCCCAACGTCAAGCTGGTGACCCTGTGCGGCGGCACCCCGACCGCACCGCAATCCGCCACCCTGGGATTTGGCGCCCACATCGCCGTCGGCACCCCGGGCCGGATCCTCAAGCACCTGGAGCAGGGCACCCTTGAGCTCGACGACCTCAAGACGCTGGTGCTGGACGAAGCGGATCGCATGCTGGACATGGGCTTTGGCGAAGACATCAACCGCGTCATCAGCCACGCCCCGCGGGATCGCCAGACCCTGCTGTTCTCCGCCACCTATCCGGAAGGGATCGCCCAGATGAGCCGCGGCGTGCAACGCAACCCGGTGGAGGTGAGCGTGGAGTCCCTGCATGAAGAGAGCGCCATCGAACAGAAGCTGTATGAAGTGCCGGCCGGCCAGCGCCTCGATGCCCTCACCTGGCTGCTCAGCCACTACCAACCGGGCTCCTGCGTGGTGTTCTGCAACACCAAGCGCGCCTGCAACGACGTGGCTGATCACCTGGCCGCCAAGGGCTTCTCGGCGCTGGCGCTGAATGGCGATCTGGAGCAGCGTGAGCGGGATCAGGTGCTGGTGCGCTTCGCCAACGGCAGCGCCACCATACTGGTCGCCACCGACGTGGCGGCCCGCGGCCTCGACATCAAGGAGCTGGGCGCCGTCATCAACTACGAGCTCACCTACGACCCCGAGGTGCATGTGCACCGCATCGGCCGTACCGGCCGCGCCGGCCAGCAGGGCCTGGCCCTGAGCCTCTACCAGCCGAACGAGGCCCAGCGCGTCAACTTCATCGAGGAGTACCAGCAGGCCCCCATTCCCCAGGGCGACCTGGCCGGGATCGGCCGCGACATCAAGCCGATCGCGCCGCAGATGGTGACCCTCTCCATCGATGCGGGCCGCAAGAGCAAGGTGCGTGCCGGTGACATCCTCGGCGCCCTGACCGGCGAAGGCGGCATTGCCGGGGCCGATGTGGGCAAAATCCAGATTTCCGAGCAGTACTCCTACGTGGCGGTGAAGCGCCAGGTGGCGAGCGCCGCCCTCAAGCGGTTGCAGGAAGGCAAGATCAAGGGGCGCAGCTACCGTGCCCGCAAACTGGGCTAAGGTATTTCACACGCCCGGCCAGACCACAGGCGCCTGACAGGCGCCTGTTTCATATCATTCGCCGCCATGCGGCAAGACAGGTGACATGACCCAAGCAATCCAGAGCGATGTGAGCTGCCAGAACTGCGAAGCCTGCTGCTGCCGCCTCGAGGTGATGCTCTTCACCGACACCGGCGTGCCGGACCGCTATATCGAGGAACGGGAAGGAGAAGTGCCCGTGATGCACAGACTGGAAGATGGCTGGTGCGCCGCCCTCGACCGCAACACCATGATGTGTCGCATCTACGAGGTGCGGCCGCTTATCTGCCGTGAATTCGAGATGGGGGAGCCCGACTGCCTCGACGAGCGGGACAAGTGGTTCATCAGGCTAGAATGAACGGGAAGTTCAACCCGTGCTGACGTGGATCTCCTTGCCTTGCAGCCCCTCGAGGCGCTGTGTCAGCCAGTGGATGGCCTGTGCTTCCTCCTCGAAATAGCGCACCTCCTGAAAGGGAAGCTCGCTGAAGACGTGATCCGCCAGATAACGTTTGAAATCCCCGATCATGACCACCGCCAGAAAGGCGCAGCCATGGGTGGCGCACCAGTTGAACTGGCGACGAAAACGGGCCAGCACCTCGGGGCCGGCGGCCTCGAACTCGGTCGCGACCTCGACGATGCCCCAGGGGGCTCCCTGCAAACGGCTTATCTGCTGGCTGAACTTGCCCTCATAGGCCATGGCGCCTGCCAGGTTGAAAGGGCCGCTCGGCCGACAGATCAGCAGTTGCCCTTGTCGCTGCATCTCAAAATGGCCGTGTGCTTGCACGTTCACCTCCTGCCTTGAGTCCTTCGCTGCGGCTGATATGCCCTGTGTTGCCACAAAGTAAGAATTTATCCCCGAAAAGTCCATGAAGCTCCCCGCATTGTGAACGGAAAGCTCCATTCAACCCCCGTTTTTACCCCGGTGGCGGAATGTACATTTCTTCGACATGTTCTGTTGCAGTTAACAAAACGTTGCTGCTATTATCCGCGCCACTCAAAACATTCCACCTACTGAAACCTTTTGGCGTTCACCCAGGGAACAACGATGAAGCAACAAGACGCAAGTTATTACCAACGGATCTGGCGCTGGCATTTCTATGCTGGTCTCTTCGTCGCCCCCTTCCTGATCCTGCTCTCCCTCACCGGCATCGTCTACCTGTTCAAGCCGCAGCTGGACAACCTGCTCTACCCCCAGCTGATGAAGGTGACGCCCGCCACCCAGACCCTGAGTGCCGACCAGCTGCTGGCCAAGGCAACCATCGCCATGCCGGACGCCAGCCTGCGCAAATACCTGCCCCCGGTGGCAGCGGACGCGAGCGCCCAGATAGTCGTGATGCGTGAAGGGCAGGAGCTGACCCTCTTCATGGATCCCGCGAACGGCGCCCTGCTCGGCACCATGGACAACAAGTGGAACCTGCAGGCGGTGGCGCGTGCTCTCCATGCGGAGCTGATGCTTGGCACCACGGGTGATCGCCTGATCGAGCTGGCCGCAGGCTGGGGAATCGTGCTCCTCGTCAGCGGACTCTATCTCTGGTGGCCCCGCAAGGGACCGGGTGTGGGAGGCATCCTCTGGCCGAGAATGCACCAGCGCGGCCGTCTCTGGTGGCGTGATCTGCACGCCGTGGTCGGCTTCTGGGGCGCAGGTTTCCTGCTGCTGCTGCTGCTGACGGGCATGACCTGGACCGGTTTCTGGGGCGGCCAGTTCGCCGACGTCTGGAACCGCTTCCCTGCGGCCATGTGGAACGAGGTGCCCAAGTCGGCCCCCCTCACCCGCAGCCTCAACCAGGCTCACGAACAGACCGTCTCCTGGGGGGCCGAGACCCTGCCCATGCCGAGCTCCCAACCCACGGCAGAGAGCCATGATCACAGCGCCATGACCCATGGCGGCGGACACGAGGGCATGGTCATGGCCAGCCATCGCATTCCGCTGCAACAGGTGGTCGACATCGCCAGCGAGCGTGGGGTCAGCCCGGGTTACAGCATCACCCCCCCGGTCGGTGAAACCGGCGTCTATACCATCGCCATCTTTGCCGATGATCCCCGCAACGACGCCACCCTGCACATCGACCAATACAGCGGCAAGGTGCTGGTCGACGTGCGCTGGCAGGATTACGGCCCGGTCGCCAAGACGGTGGAAACCGGCGTCATGCTGCACATGGGCAAGCTCTACGGCTGGCCGCACCAGCTCGTCATGCTGCTCATCTGCCTGATGATTCTGGCAAGCTCGGTGAGCGGGCTCTGGATCTGGTGGAGCCGCCGTCCCAGTGGTCGCCTCGCCGCCCCGCCCCTGCCCGCCAAGCTGCCTCCCATGGGCGGTGCCATCGCGGTGCTGGTCGTGCTCGGGATCTGCTTCCCGCTGGTGGGGGCCTCCATGGTCGTCATCTGGCTGCTGGACAGTCTCTTCTTCTC
Source organism: Aeromonas sp. s1(2024) (assembly GCF_040908005.1). Classification (NCBI taxonomy): domain Bacteria; kingdom Pseudomonadati; phylum Pseudomonadota; class Gammaproteobacteria; order Aeromonadales; family Aeromonadaceae; genus Aeromonas; species Aeromonas sp. s1(2024). The sequence goes on from NZ_JBFOCW010000003.1 coordinate 102,857, forward strand.
TCGCCGCACGGCCGTGGCCCAGGCAAGTTGATCCAGGGGCAAGCACGCCTCATGCACACGAGGGCTCCCTGTCGGGGGCCCTCGTCGTCTGCATCACCTGGCACCATCCTTCGCCTGGCGGCATGCTCCTCCCCTGGCGATCATCACATCGGTCTGATGAAACAACAACGCATCGACACATCAGCAAAAAGGGCTCCCGTTCGGGAGCCCTTTTCATTGCCAAACGCGTCGGCCTCAGGTGAGCGCCAGCCCGGCAGAGAGCAGCAGGCTGAACAGAAATGCGCTGATGGCGGTCTTCTTGAGGGCGCCGGTCAGCACCTCGCCATCGAAACTCTCTCGCAGGGTGCAGGCGGCATCGGTGAGGGGCTTCATGGCGGGCAGGAAGATCCAGGGCCAGAGGCTCGCAGGCTGAGTCAGCAGGAAGGCGATGGTCGCCAGCAGCGCCGCCCCCAGCAAGACCCAGTGATAGGCGATGGCACGGTTGCGGCCAAGGCGCACCGCCAGGGTGATCTTGCCGCTGGCGGCATCGGTCTCGATGTCCCGCACGTTGTTGATGTTGAGCACGGCAGTCGCCAGCAGGCCGCAGGCGGTGGCGGGCAGCAACAGGTCCCACTCCAGGCTATGGGTGAAGAGGTAGTAGGAGCCGAGCACCCCCAGCAGGCCGAAGAACAGGAACACCGAGATGTCCCCGAAGCCGCGATAGCCGTAGGGGCTCTTGCCCACCGTGTAGGTGATGGCCGCGACGATGGCCGCTCCCCCCAGCAGGATGAACGTCAGGATCTGCTGCCACGCCTCCCCGAAGGCGCAGACCAGCAGGGAGAGGCCGCTCACCACGGCCGCCAGGGCGGTCAGCCCCATGGCCACACACATCTGGTGCCGGGTGATGAGGCCGGAAACCACGGCGCGCTGGGGACCGATCCGCTCCCCGTTGTCGGCTCCGGAGACCGCATCGCCATAGTCGTTGGCCAGATTGGAGAGAATTTGCAGCAGGATGGCGGTCAGCAGGGAGAGCCCCATGATGGTGCCGTCAAACGCTCCCCGGCTGGCTGCCAGCCCCGAGCCCAGCAAGATGGAGGAGCACGCCAGGGGCAGTGTTCGCAAACGCGCCGCCAGCAACCAAACAGAGAAGGTATTTGTCATATTGTGATGGCCAAACAATCAGATATTGATCGTGTTAAGGGTTATCGAACCGGATTTAGGTATACTTGGCTGCGCGGGGGCGTCGGCTCCCCCGGGCAATTTACATGGACGAATGGGCAGATAATATATAGGAAATCGTCGCCCTTTGGCATCAACCTGCGCCATCCTCCCCCGGAGCGATCGCGATTATCCGGCTCAGACTAGACATCCATGTTGGCTCAGACCCACCTCAAGCAACAACTGGACGCCCTGCGTCACAGCACTGTCAGCGGTTTCGTGCGACTGCGCGTGGCCGCTCACGTCGACGTCTTTCCCGGCTGGTTGGCGGCCCAGACGCTCTACCCCCGCATCTATTGGCACGCCAGAGGGCAACAGAGCCCGGAGTACGTGGCGCTTGGCGCCATCCACGAACTGACCCGGCCGGAGGATATCCAGCGGGTCTGCGACCTTGCCGGCACGGCCAGTGAAGACAGCCCTCGCTACTACGGCGGTCTGGCGTTCGACCCGGATCTGCCCGGCTGGCAGGGTTTTGGCCCCTGCCGCTTCGTGCTGCCCCGCATCGAACTGGTACGCCGGGGGGAGTGCACCAGCCTCTGCCTCAATCTCTGGCTGCCTGCCCGGGAAGAGGGTCACGCATTCGAAGCCGAACTCTGCGCCGCCGAGGCGGCGCTCGATGCCCTGCAACCCGAGGCCCCCCTGCCCGCCCTGCAAAAGCGGCCATGGCAGCGCCAGGACCTGCCGGGCCCTGCCCAGTGGCAGACCCTGGTGGAGCAGGTCACGGCCCCCGACTTCCAGGCCCGCACCCCCAAGGTGGTACTGTCCCGGGAGAGCCTGCTCCAGAGCGAGGCGCACGATGCGCCCCTCTGCCCCTGGTCCCTGCTGACACAGTGGGCTCGCCACGCCCAGGAGTGCTTCCACTTCGGCTTCCAGTTCTCCCCCGAGCAGAGCTTCATCTCCTGCTCCCCCGAGCGCCTCTACCGCCGGGAGAAGGGCCACCTCTTTACCGAGGCGCTGGCAGGCACCATTCGCCGTTCCGGGGATGAGGCGACCGACGCGGCCCTGGCCGCCGAGCTGCTGGCCGACAGCAAGAACCGGCTGGAGAACCGGCTGGTTCACGCCGACATTCTCAGCCGCCTGGCCCCCCTCACGACCGATGCCACCCTGACAGAGCCGCGCATTCTGAAATTGCGGCTGCTGCAACACCTCAAGTGCGACATCGAGGCCGAGCTCAAACCCGGCGTCTGCGACTGGCAACTGCTGGCTGCCCTGCACCCCACCCCCGCCGTGGGGGGCGCCCCCCGCGAGGCGGCGCTCGCCTTCATCCGTGAATGCGAGCCCCATGATCGCGGCTGGTATGCCGGTGCCTGTGGCATGCTGAGCCGGGAGACCTCGGAGTTCTCCGTCGCCATTCGCAGCGCCCGGATCAGGGGCCCGCGCATCAGCCTGTTCGCCGGTGCCGGCATAGTGGCGGGATCGGAGCCCGCCGCCGAGTGGGCCGAACTCGACAACAAGATCGCCAACGTGCTCTCCCTGCTGGGATAGCGTTTCTTACCGACTCCTCACTGCGAGAGCTTCATGTCCGCCAGCCACGTGTCCGCGCATCACGCCTTTGCCAGCCATCACGCCACCTTCAACCATGTCTGGTCCTCCCTCTTGCTGGAAGAGCTCTTTCGCCTCGGCGTGCGTGACATCGCCCTGGCCTCCGGATCCCGCTCGGCGCCGCTCACCATGGCCGCCGCAGCCCACCCGGGCTTTCGCCGCCACCTGCACTTCGACGAGCGGGGTCTGGGCTTCATGGCGCTGGGGCTGGCCAAGGGGAGCGGCCGCCCGGTGGCGGTCATCATGACCTCGGGCACCGCGGTGGCCAACCTCTGGCCCGCGGTGGCGGAAGCCCAGCTCACCGGGGTCCCGCTCATCATTCTCTCTGCCGACAGGCCACCCGAGCTCATCGACAACGGGGCCAACCAGGCCATCGATCAGCCGGGGATCTTCGGTCGCTACCCCGTCTATCAGCAAAATCTGCCGAGCCCCACTCCCACCATTCCGGCGGCCTTCGTGCTGAGCTCGGTGGATCAGGCCCTGGCCCGACAGGCGCACACCCCGGGGCCGGTGCACTTCAACTGCATGTACCCCGAGCCCCTCTACCCCGGCGACCACTATCTGGACTTTGCCGACTACCTGGCGCCTCTCGGCGACTGGCTGCACTCGGCCAAGCCCTGGAGCCCCTGGCTGGCGGGCGAGCCGGGCTGCCCCGCCCAGCCGGACTGGGAGGAGCTGAAGGGCAAGCGCGGTGTCATCGTCGCCGGACGCATCCAGGATCCGGTGCAAGGCAAGGCGGTGGCCGAGCTGGCCGACCGCCTCGGCTGGCCCCTGCTGGCGGATCTGCAAAGCCAGATCCGCTTCGATGATCGCAACCTCGTCCACACGGATCTCGCCCTGCAACACAGCGACTTCGTGGCCGAGCTGGCCCGCGCCGAGGTACTGCTGCAATTCGGCGCCCGCCTCATCTCCAAGCGCCTCGGCCAGTTCATCAAACAACACCCCTGGCAGGATTACTGGCTGGTGGACCCGCAGCCGGCACGCCTCGACCCCGACTACCGGCTGCGCCGTCGCCTGGTGTGCGACCCCGCCGCCTTTGCGGCTACCCATCCAATCCCCCATTCGCAGCAGCCCTGGCACCAGTTGGCCGCGCGCCAGCAGGCTATCAGCCAGCAGATCCGCACCGCCTGTGATCGCTTCTCGGAGCTCGGGGTGTGCCACCGCCTGAATCAGCTCATCCAGGGTCAGTTGTTCGTCGGCAACAGCATGCCGGCCCGGCTGATGGACATGCTGGGCGAGGTGGGCAAGGGCCCCAGCCGGGTGATGACCAACCGCGGCGCCTCCGGCATCGATGGCCTTATCGCCACCGCATACGGCTTCGCACAGTCGGTCCCGCCTGACAGTCGCGAGCCCACCACCCTGCTGCTCGGGGATCTCAGCGCCCTGCACGACCTCAACAGCCTGGCGCTGCTCGGCAAGGGGAGCCGCCCCCTGGTGGTGATCCTGCTCAACAACGACGGCGGCAGCATCTTCCGCATGCTGCCTGTGCCCACCCAGGACGCCCTGCTGGAGACCTACTACTGCCTGCCCCACGGCCTGCACTTCGAGCACGCCGCCGCCATGTTCGGCCTGCACTACCGGGCCCCCACCACCCTCGACGCATTTGAGCAGGACTATGCCGCAGCCCTGAAAAACGGGGTAACCCTGATTGAAATCAAGGTACCGAGCAGTGAAGTCGCCGAGGATCTCAAGGCACTGGGAGCCGCTATCCGTGGTCTCTGATCCCGCCGTACCACTGGTGCTGCTGCACGGCCTGCTGGGGGACGCCGACGACTGGCGACCTGTTATCCAGGCCCTGCCCGGCGTCCCGTGCCATGCCCTGGATCTGCCGGGCCACGGCCGCAACCGGGCACTGCGGGTGAGCGGCTTTGACGAGGCCCATCGCTGGCTCTGCGCCGAGCTGGCCGCACGGGATATCGCCCACTACCGGCTGGTGGGGTATTCGCTGGGGGGGCGGCTCGCGCTTCATCACGCCAGCCACACCCCGGCGGGGTTGCAGGCCCTGCTGCTGGAGAACTGCCACCCCGGGCTGCCTGCCGGTGAACGTCCGGCCCGCATCGCTCACGATGAAGCCTGGGCCCGGCGTTTCGAGTGCGAGCCCCTGACCTGGGTGCTTGCCGACTGGTACCGCCAGGGCGTCTTCGCCGACCTGGACGACGATGCCCGCACCCGCCAGGCCGCACGCCGCCTTGGCAACGACGGCAAGGCCGTGGCCGCCATGCTGAGGGCCACGTCCCTGGGGCGGCAGCCGGATCTCGCCCCCTGGCTTCGGGATACCCGGCTGCCGGTGCAGTGGATCTCAGGCAACCGGGATCACAAATTCCATGCCCTCGCTTGCCAGTTGGTAAAGCAAGGCTGCAATATCAAACACTTGGCTCTGGATGGCGGACACAATCTGCACACAAGCCAGCCCGATACCTTTGCCCGGCTCCTGCGGGAGTGGGCTCACCAACCAGAAGAGAAGATCCATGATTGAAGCAATGACGGAAGCCGAGCTCTATGCCCCTGTCGAGTGGCACGACTGCTCCGCCGGTTACGAGGACATCCTCTATCACAAGTCCCCAGAGGGCATTGCCAAGATCACCATCAACCGTCCCCAGGTGCGCAACGCCTTCCGCCCCCGCACCGTGAAAGAGATGCTGCAAGCCCTGGCCGATGCCCGCTACGACGACAAGGTCGGCTCCATCATCCTCACCGGCTTTGGCGAGAAGGCCTTCTGCGCCGGCGGCGACCAGAAGATCCGCGGCGACTACGGTGGCTACAAGGACGATGAAGGCACCCATCACCTCAACGTGCTCGACTTCCAGCGTGACATCCGTACCTGCCCCAAACCCGTGGTGGCCATGGTGGCTGGCTACGCCGTCGGTGGCGGCCACGTGCTGCACATGATGTGCGACCTGACCATCGCCGCCGACAACGCCCAGTTCGGCCAGACCGGCCCCAAGGTGGGCTCCTTCGACGGCGGCTGGGGCGCCTCCTACATGGCCCGCATCGTCGGCCAGAAGAAGGCTCGGGAGATCTGGTTCCTCTGCCGCCTCTACGACGCCAAACAGGCCCTCGACATGGGGCTGGTCAACACCGTCGTGCCCCTGGCCGAGCTGGAGCGTGAAACCGTGCGCTGGTGCCGCGAGATGCTGCAACACAGCCCCATGGCCCTGCGCTGCCTGAAGGCGGCCCTCAACGCCGACTGCGACGGCCAGGCCGGTTTGCAGGAGCTGGCAGGCAATGCCACCATGCTGTTCTACATGACCGAAGAGGGTCAGGAAGGGCGCAACGCATTCAACGAGAAACGCCGTCCCGACTTCTCCAAATACAAGCGGAATCCCTGATGACACTCGCCCTCTACCGCTACCAACTGCCCTTTACCCAGCCCCTGGCCTTTCATGGTCAGTTGCAGGTAGCGCGCGAGGGCCTGCTGGTACGCATCGATGATGGCTGGGGGGAGATAGCCCCCCTGCCAGGATTTTCCACAGAGACCCTGGCCGACGCCCAGGCCGAGGCCCTCGACTGTCTGGCGCAGCTGGCGCGGGGACAGACCCCGACACCACAGCTGCCCTCGGTGCAGTTCGGGCTCGACTGCGCCCGTCGTAGCTGGCCCGAGCAGGGTGCCCCCCTGCCCGAGCCCTATCCGCTGATCCAGGGCTCCCCCCAGGAGCTGCTCAAGAACTGGAAGCAGTGGCTGCACGAGACCCCCCTCAAGGCCAAGCTGAAGGTAGCCCGCTACCCCATGCGCGACGAGCTGGCGCTGATCCGGCTGCTGCTCGATCGGCGCCCCAATCTCAAACTGGTCCTGGACGCCAACCAGGGCTGGACCCGCGAGGAGGCCTGGGCCTTCTGCGGCCACCTGGATCCGAATCGCATCGAATACCTCGAAGATCTGTGCGCCGACTTCGAGGACATCGCCTTCGTCGCCAGCCGCACCGGCATGCCGGTGGCGCTGGACGAACTGCTGGCCCAGGGCAAGCCCTGGGAGCCCATCCCGCAACTACGCGCCCTGGTGCTCAAGCCGACCCTGCTCGGCGCCCTGGCCAACAGCGAAGCCCTGGTGGCCCGCGCTCGCGAACTGAAGCTCAAGGTGATCGTCTCCTCCTGTTTCGAGTCCGGTCTCGGCCTCGGCCAGCTCGCCCGTCTCGCGGGGGAGTGGGCGCCGGATCAGGCCCCTGGCCTCGATACCCGCCGCTGGCTGGCCAGGGATCTGCTGGACAAGCAGGGGCAACCCGATCCGGGCAGGATGGACCCCCTGTTTCACCGTGACTGACCCATGGTGACCCGTCAGATCCCACGGCAGGAAACCTGCCCGGTACGACGCTGGGCGACACTGGCCCCTCATCGCATTGCCATCCACAGCGGGGAGCCTCTTAGCTACCAGCGCCTCGACCTGCGCCTCAACAGCCTGTGCAATCAGCTCGCCCGGGCCGGGCTGGAACGGGGAGATCATCTCGCCGCCGTGGTGCGCGGCGCCCTGGAGGATGTGTTGCTGGCCTGGGCCTGCGTGCGCAGCGGCATCGTCTTCTGCCCCCTCAATCCCGCCTTTCCGGCAACCAGACACAGCATACTGGCGAGCCAGCTCGAGGCCCGGGCATTCTGGTCGGCAGGCGAGATCCCGGCGGGCGACTGGCAAGCCCTCAGCCTCGACTTCACGGGCGAGCTGGCCGCAGATGGGGAGTCCCCGCTGGTACCCGACCAGCCGAACAACATGATCCTCACCTCGGGATCCAGCGGTACCCCCAAGGCGGTGGTCCACCGCCTCGCCAACCACCTGGCCTCGGCCCGGGGTTCCGCCACCCTGATCCCCCTGGACGAAGCCTGCGGCTGGCTGCTCTCCCTGCCACTGTTTCACGTCGGCGGTTACGCCATCCTGTTCCGGGTCTTCCTGGCGGGAGCCGCCCTGGTGCTGGACGATCGCACCCGGCCCCTCAAGGCGCGGCTCGAGGATCAGCCCATCACCCACCTCTCGCTGGTGCCGACCCAGCTCTGGCGCCTGCTGGCACAGGGGTTCGACCCATCCCGCACCCGGGTGCGAGAGCTGCTGCTCGGGGGCGCCGCCATCCCGGCGCCCCTGGTCAACCGGCTGACCGCCCTGGGGCTGGAGCCCAAGGTGAGCTATGGCCTCTCCGAGATGGGCAGCCAGGTCTGCACCGGGCAACCCTGCGCCGCCGGCGTGGTGGGTCGCCCGCTGCCGGGGCGGGAGGTCTGCATCCGCCAGGGGGAGATCTGCGTGCGCGGTGAGACCCTGTTTGCCGGCTACTTCAGGGAGGGCGAGCTGGTGCGCCCCCTCGATGAAGAGGGCTGGTTCCACACCCGGGACAAGGGCCGCCTCACTCCGGGGGGCGATCTGGTGGTGGAGGGGCGGCTCGACAACCTCTTCATCTCGGGAGGGGAGAACATCCAGCCCGAGACCATAGAACAGCGGCTGGTGGATCACCCCGCCGTGGCCCAGGCCCTGGTGGTGCCGGTGCCAAGCGACGAGTGGGGGCATAGGCCCGCCGCCTTCATCGACTGGCACGGCGAACCAGTCCCCCCTGCCGAGCTGGCCGCCTGGATCAGGCTGTCGTTACCTGGCTTTATGGTGCCGGACCAGTGGCATCCCTGGCCGGATCTCGGCGGCAATCTGAAACCCTCCCGCACCCTGCTCGCCCGCAGCTTGCGACAAGAGGAGTGACGCCTCCCCCATATGGGGCGGAGTCCTTGCTATCAACACGGCCCCCTTTGGGGCTGTTTTTATGTTGTTTGCTCCCGAATGCATCATTTCGCTGCGCCATCTGGCCAATTGATATTCCTTTGGAGCCCAATAACCTCTCTGGTCCCCACGCCTCTCCATCCACCAAAGGGATCATGATGAAGCACCTCTCTCCCCGGCTGCTGCTCCTGGCAGCCCCAGGCCTGCTCGCCACTTCGGCGCTGGCCAACTACTCCCCCTCCGACTGGCAACAGTATCAACTCAAAGGCGAATCCAGCCGTCAGCTGGGGGATCGTCTCACCGAAGTGACCTTTGAACTGAGCGCCCGCAGCGGCGACGCCCCTTATCAGCAGTTGAGGGTGTATCGCCGCTTCGACTGGCGCGATGCCAACCTGGCTGCGCTGGCAGAGCAGCAGTGCGGCGAGCCGAAGCTCAAGATCGAGCAGGGCTGGCAGATCCGCTACCTCAGCTGTGAAGAGGTGGTACCGGCCGGCAAGGCCGTCCCGGCCAGCAGCTATGACTATGGCTACGGCATGAAGCAGGGCCGCTGGGAGCCGCTGGCGGGCACCCCGACCGCGCCGCGTCAGGATCGTCTGCCGTTGGCTGAGCGGGTCATCCTGGGTCACAGCGAGCAGGAGCTGGATCGCTGTGAGCTCAACGCCGAAGGTCGCTGCGCCGAGCAGGCATGGCAGTACCAGCCGCAAAACTGGCAGCAATTGAAGGTGCTGGAAGAGACCCCCAATGAACGGGATGGTCGCCTCGAGCAGATCTTCTTCCGCCTGCAGCCCATCGCGGGCAGCCAGGCCGCCAAGCAGGTGAGCGAGCTGCACGTCTGGCGCCAGTACACCTGGTTGCTGGACGAGATCAAGGCCCAACAGGAGTGCGATGAACCCCAGACGCGTCAGGAAGGGGACAAGACCATCAGCTACCGGGTGTGCCGTCAAACCCTGCCCGCTGGCAGCGAAGTGCAGGTGGTCTTGAAGGACACCGGCTATCAATACCCGGTGGGGGGCAGCGAATGGCAGACCCTGCCGGAAACAACCGAGTGGCAGGAGAGCCGGGTGCTCAACCGCCCCATCGTGCTGGCCAGCAAGGAAGAGCAGCTCGACTGTCGCCGTGCCGACGGCCGCGCCTGCTCCGAGCCGGATCTGCCTGGCACCGAGCTGCTGGACGCCGACGCAGCCAAGATAGTGCAGGATGCCAGTGGCCAGCCCGCACCGGTCTGGCAGGAGAACTATGGTCACGATGACACCAAGCTGCTGGCCGTGTCCCGCGGCATCCAGAGCCTGCTGGCGGCCAATCAGCCGGCTCATCCGGCCATGAAGCTGCTGCTGGAATACGTGCGTGCCCACAACTACCACAACTACGGCAAGCACAAGGAAGACGGCCCGGCTGCTGCCGAGGCGCTGGCCGAGGCATTGACGGCACTCGGTGCCCATCCGCTGCTCTTCCCGGAGCAGGCCAGCGACGAAGTAGGCGCCGTCATGGGAGCCTGGAGCATCGCTCTGCACGGTCAGTTCAAGAGCCCGGCAGTGCAGAGCCGCTTTGGCACCCTGCTCGGCGAGTTCAACCAGATGCTGGCCTACAGCACCCGTCATGCCAGCGAGATCAATGGTCAGCACGCCTGGGCGACCGGTCTGTTCGATCTGCTCAACTTCCTCGACTTCGCCAGCGACTACAGCGACCCCTTCGCCAACGACTTCCGCCAGCAGGATGGCGAGCTGCGCAAGCAGCTGCACGCCCTCGGCATGAGCGAACTCGCGTTGTGGCAAGGAAGGGATGGTGCCGATCTGTTCCTGCTCAACAACGTGCTGGATGCCTACACCCGTCTCTACCGGGTCGCCCGCTATACCCGCCCGGACGAGCTCGACGGCTACCGCAAGCTGCTGGATGACTCCGTCATCGCACTGGTTCGCCACCACGACCTGATCCCCGGTGGCCAGCAGAGTCAGGACCTGCTGGAAGACATGTCGCTGACCCTCTCCACCTACTACCTGACCTACACGGACCGCACCAGCGAAGCCTGCATCAGCGGTGACTTCGCCGGGCTCTGCACCCCTGTCCGGGTGGAGGACGTGCTGCCGTTCGAGCATACCTGCTCGCCGACCCTGCGCCTGCGGGCCCAGGATCTGACCATGGCTCAGGCCGAGGGGATCTGCCGTGAACTGGGTGCCGAAGAGCAGCAGTTCCACCAGCAGATGGAGACCGGCTGGCAGCCGGTGGCGGATGATCACAACGAGGCGCTGGAACTGGTGGTCTTCAACTCCTCCGCCGACTGGAAACGCTACGGCAGTGCCCTGTTCGGCGGCGTCTCCACCGACAACGGCGGCATCTACCTCGAAGGGGATCCGGCGCGCCCCGGCAACCAGGCCCGCTTCTTCGCCTACGAGGCGGAGTGGAAGCGCCCAGCGTTCCAGGTGTGGAACCTGCGCCACGAGTACGTGCACTACCTGGACGGCCGCTTCAACCAGTACGGCAGCTTCGGCCACTACCCGCTCAACCGCACCACCTGGTGGTCGGAAGGGCTGGCGGAGTTCATCGCCCACGGCCAGTGCTTCGCCCGCGGTCTGGACAACGTCGCCGGCCGTCCGGCCAGCGATCGTCCGGCCCTGGCCGACATCCTGCATCTGGATTACGACAAGGGCGGCGAGATGGTCTACTCCTGGTCCTACACGGTACACCGCTTCCTGAACGAGACCGGTCGCGGCGCCAGCTGGCTGGCCATGGCCCAGGCCCTGCGCAACCCGGATCAGCAGCAGGCCATGAGTGCCTTCGAAGCCGAGCTGGACCAGCTGATTGCCAATGACAGCGAGGCCTACCAGCAGTGGCTCGGCCGCGAGCTGCTGCCCTGGTGGGAAGCCAACAAGGACTCCGACGAGTGCAAGGCCAACGACTCCTCCCACTGAGGACGAGACGACTATGACAAGGGGCGGCCATGGCCGCCCCTTGTTTATGGCGCCGTTTGATAAGCCCGGGATCCTGGCGCGCGCTGCGACAACCTCTGCCCGAGTGAGCCCCTGCGCCGCCATCAAACCTGACGCGCCACAACAACTTGTAATAGAATGGCCCCCTGTCTTCTCTTACTTCAGACCCGAACCGCACCGCGCATGAAGAAGTTTGCCAAGATCCTGCTCGCCTGCCTCTGCCTGTTGCTGGCCTCCATCGCCGCCCTGCTTGGCTACAGCGAGTGGACCGTCTCGGACGCCCGTCACTACACCTACGACGACGTCAATGCGGTGCCCTACAACCGGGTCGCCCTGGTGCTCGGCACCTCCAAATACCTGATTGGCGGCAGCCCGAACCACTACTTCAAATACCGGATCAAGGCCGCCGCCGAGCTCTACAACAACGGCAAGGTGGACTACATCCTGGTCTCCGGCGACAACGCCACCGTGCAGTACAACGAACCGCGCCAGATGCGGCGGGCCCTGATCCAGGCCGGCATCCCGGCCAGCGCCATCTACAGCGACTACGCAGGGTTTCGGACCCTGGATTCCATCGTGCGTGCCAAGGAGGTGTTCGGTCAGGCCCACTTCACCGTGGTCTCCCAGGCCTTTCACAACGAGCGCGCCATCTTCATCGCCCGCCATTTCGGCATCGAGGCGGTCGGCTTCAACGCCGTGGATCCCAGCGCCTATCAGGGCATCAAGACCCGGGTGCGCGAGGTGTTCGCCCGCCTGATGGGGCTGCTGGACCTCTACGTGCTGGACAAGGGGCCCAAGTTCCTCGGCGAGCCCATCGTCATCGGCGGCCCGGTCCCCTGCCAGGCGTTGAGCACCATAGGGGCGAGCCAGCCCTGCCTGCCCATTGCACCGCCCCCTCATCAGCCGAAGGCCAAGCAGGCAACGGCCGTGAGCGCTGCAACAGCCACCAGTGCGGCGGCTGCAACCAGCGGTGCACCAGCCACCAGCGCAGCCGTGCCGAGCGAAGCAACACCCGTGGATAATCCGGCTGCCAGCAGCGCGCCGACCCCTCAATAGCAGAGACCCGCCAACAGGCGGGTCTCTTTCATCAGGTGAAATGAGGCGTCAGGCCAGCGCCGCCACGTAACGCCGTGCCACCTCGTCCCAGTCGATCACGTTGTAAAACGCGGCTATGTAGTCGGGACGCTTGTTCTGGTACTTGAGGTAGTAGGCATGCTCCCACACATCCAGCCCGAGTATGGGGGTGAGCCCCTCCATCAGGGGGCTGTCCTGGTTCGCGCTGCTCACCACCTGCAACTTGCCGCGCCCATCGACCACCAGCCAGGCCCAGCCGCTGCCAAAACGGCTCAACGCCGCCTGGGTAAAGGCCTGTCTGAAGGATTCCAGCCCACCCAGATCCCGCTCGATCGCTGCGGCCAGCTCGCCGTCCGGCTCGCCGCCGCCCTGCGGACTCATCACCTGCCAGAACAGGCTGTGGTTGGCGTGACCGCCGCCGTGATTGCGCACCGCCCCCTGCACCTGGGCCGGCAGGCTGTCGATACGGGCAAGCAATGCCTCCAGCGGCAGGGCAGCCAGCTCCGGCAGATCGGCCAGGGCGGCATTGAGGTTGTTGATGTAGGTCTGATGGTGACGGCTGTGATGGATCTCCATGGTCTTTGCATCGATATGGGGTTCCAGCGCGTCATAAGCGTAAGGAAGGGCTGGCAGGGTATGGCTCATGTTCATTGTCTCTCCTGTTGGGCTCAATGCAGTTGATGGGCAGAGCCGGTCTGACACAGACATTGACCCAGGCTGCGCTGGATGCCGTCGTGATGACCGTGTTTGCCCAGAAAGGCGAGCAGCTCGGTACGGGTGCTGCGGGCGTGGCGAACAGCCGCCTCCCGCAGGGCAGCGGAACTGGTGGGGGACTGGCTGGTGGCCAGCAGGCAATCATGGATGTGACACAGCAGGTCGGCGGCCCGATCCGGCAGGGTCATGGCCACCAGCAGATCCGCCAGGTTGTGATGGGCCACCACCAGGGCCGCCACCGCTTCGTCGGCATCATGCCAGTCGGCAAACTGCTGGCGGGCAAGCCACAGCGCCTGCTGATAGCAGTCGAGCGCCCTGGCGTACTCCCCCGCATCGAAATGACGGTTGCCACTCAGGGTCTGCGCCTTCCAGTGCGCCATGCTGCTGTCCGCTCCGGTGGTACCGACCCACCCCTTCACCCAGGTTCCCGTCATGACTCGACCACTCAAATGATAATAATTATTATTTAACTTATTTGATGGGCAGACACAAGGAATAGTTGGTGCCGCCTTTTTTGCCCATATGGGTAGGGTTTTTCTGCAATCCCCGGTTTAGTGATCCCATCCACAGATACATTTGAGTTCAGCCACCATGCTGCCGGTACTGGCATGAGGCCAGTGGCTGCCCGGTGACGACCCCCGGTGACGACCAGAATGCAGCCGGTTTTTTCACAAGGACGGTGAAGATGAAAAGATGGCTATTGATGCTGTTGTGCGCCCTGCCCATGCTGGGTCAGGGGGCCGGTTATACCCAGACCCGCTACCCCATAGTGCTGGTGCACGGTCTGTTCGGTTTCGACAAGCTGCTCGGTGTCGATTACTTCTACGGCATCCCCCAGGCCCTGACCCGGGATGGCGCCAAGGTTTACGTGGCCCAGGTCTCCGCCACCCAGAGCTCGGAGCTGCGCGGTGAACAGCTGCTCAAGCAGGTGCAGCAGGTGCTCGCCATCACGGGGGCGGAGAAGGTGAACCTCATCGGCCACTCTCACGGTGGCCCCACCATCCGCTACGTCGCTTCGGTCGCCCCCGAGCTGGTCGCTTCCGCCACCAGCGTGGGCGGGGTCAACCATGGCTCTGAGATTGCCGACCTGGTGCGGGCCAAGGTGACGCCGGGCTCGGCGGCCGAAGGTCTGGCGGTGGCCGCCGCCTCGGCCCTGTCCGGGGTCATCTCGCTGCTCTCCGGGGGCAGCCAGCTGCCGCAGGATCCCCTCGCCGCCCTCGACGCCCTCACCAGCACCGGCGCCCAGCGCTTCAACCAGCGCTATCCGGAAGGGCTGCCGAGCCAGCATTGCGGCGAAGGGCCCATGCAGGCCGCCAACGGGGTCTACTACTTTTCCTGGAGCGGACGCGGCACCATGACCAACATCCTGGATCCGGTGGATCCGGCGCTGGCGCTGACCGGCAGCTTCTTCAAGGAGCCCAGTGACGGCCTGGTCGGGGTATGCAGCAGCCACCTCGGCAAGGTGATCGGTACCCACTACCGCATGAACCATCTGGACGAGGTGAACCAGTCGTTCGGCATTCGCCACCTGTTCGAGACCGACCCGGTCAACCTCTATCGCCAGCACGCCAACCGCCTGCAGAGGCTGGGACTATGAACAGGGCATGGCTGATGGCTGCTCCGCTGGCGGTGGCCCTGCTGCTGGGGGGCTGGCAGTATTGGCCCTCCGCTGACGCAACCGCCCCTTCGCCGCAACATGCCGGGCCCGCTTCCCCTCTGGTCAGGCAGACCGCACCGCCGTCGGATAAGTCCTCGCTGCAGGCCCGCCATGAAGCCTTTCTCGCGGCCGAGGGCAGCCTGACGGTGCCGACGGATCCGCGCCTGGCCAGCTTGCAGAAGCTGTTCGACGAGCGCGAACAGTTGCGCAGGCAGCGCTTCACCCCGGTCGAGCAGGAGCAGCTGTTTGCCGAGGACAGGCTGATGGAGCAGTGGACCCTGCGCCGCAAGGCGCTGGCGGAGTCCAGTGATGCCGACAAGCCGCTGCTGGCGAGCGAGCTGGAGCTCTGGCTGGCGGAGCAGCCCCAGTGGTTTCGGGAGGCGGAGGCCAACAGCCGCCTGCTCGGCGATCTGCAGGCTCTGGAGCAACTCCCCGCAGCAGGGCGTGACGCCGCACTGCGCGAACAGTTGGGACCGGAGGCGGCAGACCGGTTGCACCAGCTGGCAGAGAGCCAGCAGGCGTTCGAGCAGCAGCTGGCCGGCTATCTGGCCGAGATCAGGCCCCTGCCTGCCGAGGCCCGGGTCAGCCAGCAGCCGGAGATCCTGGCACGCTGGTTCGAGCCCGGTCAGTGGCGACGGGTGGAGGCCCTCACCCGGCTCACCCTGGGCGAGCAGTAACCGGCATGAAAAAGGGGCCCGCAAGTGGGCCCCCATTCTTTGACGCTGCCGCCCTTACTGCGGCTTGTTGGCACCCGGCAGCGGCTGCCAGGTGAGGCGAGTCACCCGGTTGCCCTGCACCTCGCAGGTGAGGCAGAGATCCTGCCACCCCTTCTCCTGGCGCAGGGAGACCTCTCCCTTGATGCCCTCTGCACTCCTCTTGAGTTTGGCCGGCTCGAAGGTCACCTTGTCACCTCCGGCAAGCGCCATCAGCTTGCCATTGCAGAGCCACTGGGCGAGCTCGGCCCCCTTGAGCTTGACGCCCCCCTTGTCAGCCTTCTCCTCGGCGGTGCTCGGTGCAAACAACCCGCCCAGCTCGGCCGCCCGTCTGGTCAGCCAGGCTTCCCGCTGCTGCATGCTCATCTTGCTGACAAACTCCGCAGGCTGCCCCTTGTCGTCCAGCCATTGGGTCAGCTTGCCACTGTCATCGAAGGCGAACTGAGCGGCGGGCTCCTTCACCCCGAACAGCTTGCCGCCCTTGAAGTAGTAACGGCTCTCCCCTTCCTGTTTGCCCTGCTCGTTCAGGATGGGCACGGCGATGATGACGGGCGTGCCGTCGACCCAGGCCTTGATGTCAACGCCATCGTGGCTGAACAAGCGGGTATCGAGGGCGCTGTCGGCCCCCTTCTCCATCAGGGTGAACTGCTCGGCCAGGGAGGCGGCGAATGAAGGCAGGGAGCAGAGTCCCAGTCCCAAGCCGAGGCTCAGGGCGATCGCGGTTGTGCGCATAAGTGTCCTGTGGTGGGCCAGAAGGCCGGATTAACTCTCTACCAGCCAGACCCTCAGTCCCTCCCGGTGAGCCTCGCTCAAAGGGATGGACTGCCGGGTCCGGTAGTCAAAATGGATCAGGGTCGTCTCGGCGGTCACCGCCAGCTCGCCGCCCTGCCAGGCTTCCTGCCAGAGCGTGAAGGAGCTGGTACCGATACGCCGTACGCCGGTCTTGATCGACACCATCTGGCCATAGAACAGCTCCCGTTTGAATTGCACCGTGTAGCCCGCGATGATCAGATGCCAGTCATGCACATCCAGCTCGGGCGAGAAGAGGCGAAACAGGGGATCACGGGCCGATTCAAACCAGACCGCCGGCACCGTGTTGTTGATGTGGCCGAGGGCGTCCGTCTCTTGAAAACGGGGTTGGATCTGCATTTCCAGCATGGATGTCGACTCCTTGTCGTAGGACCGCGCACAGGCTAGCGCGCCAACCCGTCCGACTCAAGCGTCCCTGCCTGGGGGTGAGAGCCACCGCCGGTTTCCGGCTCCTGCGCCACCTGCTCGGGCTTTAACCAGGCGCTGCGAAAATCGAACCAGCCGAGGGCCGTCATGCGCACGCCGTGCACGCCGACCCGGCTCTCCAGCTCCAGCCAGTGGTGAAACAGCGGCACGAACCAGCTCTGGCGCTGCACCTCGGCCAGCAGGGCGCGGGGGCCGGGCTCTTCACCATGGGCGCGCCACTGCGTCAATCCCTGCCACAGGGCCTGCTGGCCGCCCCACACCCGGCGCAGCAAGGGGGTGCCCTGAAGCCAGGCGTAAGGGGCGAAGGCGTGCTCATGCTCCAGGTTGAGGGTGCCGAACCAGAGATCCACATCTTCATCCTCCCCGCTCACCCAGCGGCCGTAGTCCAGGGTACGCACCTCGAGCTGGATCCCCTGATCTGCCAGCAGGCTGCTCATGGCGCTGGCGCACTCGTTGAACTCCAGATGCTGGTTGAAGCAGGCCAGTACCAGCCGCGCTGGCAGGCTGACCGGACCGGGCTCGGGAAGAGGCAGGCTCTCGCGCCAGTGGGGCAGGAGGCCCAGTGCGCTGGTCCAGCCCCGCTGCAGCTCGGGTGCCACCCGGGCCATCAGGGCGATGGGGTTGAGCAGCCGGGTCAGCCACTGGCGCAGGGCCGGGTCCTGCAGGGGGACCGATCTGTCGTCCTGCAGCAGGAAGTAGCAGCCCGACTCGAGTTCGGACTCCCCGCGCATGGAACCAAGCTCCGGGGTGTCGCTGCCCAGCCTGACGTGGCTCTCCAGCCGTTCCGCCAGCTCCGGCAGCATCCAGATGTCGATCTCGTCGAGCAGGGCCCGCAGCCCGAAATAGTCGTCAAATGCTTCGAGGCACAGGTGCAGGGGGTCGTTGGCGCTCACCCGATAGGGGCCGGTGCCCACCGGCTGCAGGGCGAAATTCGCCTCCCCCTTGAGCTCCCGCGGCAGGATGGCCGCCACCGGCTCGGCCAGCAGGTGCGGCAGCAGAGGATCCGGGCTGTCGAGATGGATGTCCAGGGTGCGCGGCCAGCGGCTCTCCAACCGTGCCAGATGGGAGAACAACGGGCGATCCCGCAAGGCCTGCAGGCTCTCCATCACATCCTCCACCACCAGTTCGCGGCCATGGTGAAAGCGCACCACGGGGCGCAGATAGAAGCGCCAGTGACAGGGGGCCAGACACTCCCAGTGGTGGGCGAGATCCCCCTCTATTTCCCCATTTTCCTCGTTTCGCCGGGTCAGACCGTTGAAGATCTGGCGGCTCAGGTGAATTTCGGAGCGGCGCAAGGGCGCGGTGGGCAACAGACCGGGCAGGGGCCGGTAGTAGGGCACCCTCAGGATCTGGCGCCCCTCCCGGGTGGCCTGGCCGAGCTGCTCGATGAGCAGCGGGGTGAGCAGATCCAGGCGATCTTCGGCCAGCCGCACCGCCTGCGCCAGCTGGCCCTGACTCAGCAGATCCCGCAATCGGCGCCGGGTCAGGCTCTCCTGGTTGTCCAGCAGGGTGAGGCGGGAGCGCCGCCCCCGCCCTGCCTCTGCCGTCCAGCAAAGCCAGCCCTGCCCTTCCATGCGGCGCAGCAGCAGGCGTGCATTGCGCGTGGTGCAGCAGAGCAGATCCGCCACCTCGGCGAGGCTGATCTCCCGCTCATCGCAGCCAAGCTGCTGGGTGAGCCGTTGAAATTGCTGATAAAGGCGGGTGGTAGGCATAAAAGAGGAAATCCTGTCTCTGAAAGTCATCAGTTTTTACTTCCGCATTTTAGCTCAATACTGCTGGCGAACGTGAGAACCACAGCACAGGAGCACCATCATGAGCCACGCCAACCCCCTCAAACCGAACCGGATCCAGCAAACCCTTCGTCGCTACTTCCTGAGGATCCTGCCCCACCCTCTGACGCTGGTCGAAGATCCCATGGTGCAGCTCAACCGCCTGATGCAGTGGGATATGCACCAGATAGACGACAGGGAGTATCGCCGCCGTCTCTGAGGTCGCCGTCACAGACGCCATCCGGTCACCGCCATCCCCCGGCATTGCTTTGCCGGAATGGGTGGTTTACATCGGCGCCAGGACTGCTAAATTGGACGTCTATCCATCCATAATGGTGACATCCAACAAGGAGTGTGTGATGAAAGATGCGACCCTGGCCCTGCACCACGGCTTTGCCAACGACCCCACCACCAAGGCCGTTGCCGTGCCCATCTACCAGACGGTGGCCTACGAGTTCGAGAGCGCCCAGCACGGGGCGGACTTGTTCAATCTGGCGGTGCCGGGCAACATCTACACCCGCATCATGAACCCCACCAACGATGTGCTGGAGCAGCGGATGGCCGCCCTTGAAGGGGGGATCGCCGCCCTGGTGGTCTCGGCAGGTTCCGCCGCCATCACCTACGCCATCCAGGCGCTGACCGCAGCCGGTGACAACATCGTCTCCACCCCCCAGCTCTATGGCGGCACCTACACCCTGTTCGCCCACATGCTGCCAAGTTTCGGGGTCGAGGTACGCTTCGCCAAGGATGACAGCGCCGAGGCCATCGCCGCCCTCATCGATGACAAGACCAAGGCGGTCTATTGCGAGAGCATCGGCAACCCGGCGGGCAACATCGTCGACATCGCCGCCCTGGCCAAGGCCGCCCACGCCCGCGGCGTGCCGCTCATCGTCGACAACACGGTCGCCACTCCGGTCTTGTGCAAACCCATCGAACACGGCGCCGACATCGTGGTGCACAGCCTGACCAAATATGTCGGCGGCCACGGCAACTCCCTGGGGGGCGTCATCGTCGACTCGGGCAAGTTCCCCTGGGCGGATCACGCCGAGCGCTTCCCCCAGCTGACCCAACCCGAGCCTTCTTATCACGGGGTGGTCTACACCGAGGCCTTCGGCCCGGCTGCCTTCATCGGCCGGGTGCGCACCGTGCCGCTGCGCAATACCGGCGCGGCGCTGGCGCCGATGAACGCCTTCCTGCTGCTGCAAGGGCTGGAAACCCTGAGCCTGCGCATGGAGCGCCACGTGGACAACGCTCTGCGGGTGGCCCACCACCTCAAGCACCACCCCAAGGTGGCCTGGGTCAGCTACGCCGGTCTGCCGGGTCACCCCCACTACCCGCTGGCGGAGAAGTACATGGCCGGTCGCCCCTCGGCCATCCTCTCTTTCGGCCTGAAGGACGGCTACGAGGCGGGTGTGCGCTTCTACGATGCCCTCAAGATCTTCAAGCGGCTGGTCAACATCGGCGACGCCAAGTCCCTGGCCTGCCACCCCGCCTCCACCACCCATCGCCAGTTGAGCGAAGAGGAGCAGGCCAAGGCAGGAGTGAAACCTGAGATGATCCGGCTGTCGGTGGGGATCGAAGCCATCGAGGACATACTGGCGGACCTGGATCAGGCGCTGGAGGCCTGAGTCAATCGGCGAAGGAGCGGGCACCACGCCCGCTCTTTTTCATCCATCAGTGAACCTGCTGCCGGGGCGCTGCGTATCACCGCCTTCCGTCACTGCGTCGAGGTTTCCATGATAGTCCTGCACCACCTGAACAAATCCCGCTCCCAGCGCATCATCTGGCTGCTTGAAGAGCTGGGCCTGCCCTACCAGATCAAGGCCTACCAGCGCGATGCCGCCACCTTTCTGGCGCCGCCCGAGCTCAAGGCCGTCCACCCCCTCGGCAAGTCGCCGGTCATCGAGTTTGACGGGCGGGTGCTGGCGGAATCCGGTGCCATCACAGAGTACCTGATCGCCCGCCGCGCCCCGGACCGGCTGGCACCGGCCGCCGACAGCCCGGAGTATCCCGAATACCTGCAGTGGCTCCACTTCGCCGAGAGCTCCGGCATTCTGCCGCTGCTGCTCGACATGTTCGTGCGCAAGGATGGCAGCCCGATGCGCTTCCTGCCGGACTACGCCAAAGCCGAGTGCGCCAAGGTGCTGGGTTATCTCGATGAGGTGCTGGCAAACCGCCGTTACCTGGTGGCCGATCGCCTCACCGGCGCCGACATCCTGAACTCCTTCCTGGTGGATCTGCTGGCCCAGAGCGGCCAGCTGGCCCAGTTCCCGCACCTTGAGGCCTACTGGCAGCGACTCAATACCCATCCGGCACGCCAGAAGGCGGCGGCGCTGGAGCGCGAGCTGGACCGCAGCGCCGAATAAACGGCGGTGCCCCGGTGACACCCTGCAAAACGCCCCGATGATCGGGGCGTTCTCTTTTCCGTTGGCCAGCCGGTGATCAGAGGGCGAGGGAAAGGATCCGCGCCACTATGGTTGCCAGGATGACTTACAGCGCGTGGGAAAGGATCCTGGCTACCTTGTCGGGGTCGATGTCCTGCTGCTCACCGAGGGCGGTCAGGCCGAACAGCTTGAGGTTGGAACAGATCCCCGGGATGCAGCGCGCATCCAGGCCATAGTCGGCGAGACGGGTACCCACCCCCATCTGCTGGAAGAACTGCTCGGTGCGGATGATCGCCTCCTCGATACGCAGTGCCTTGTCCTCGCGGCTGGAGTGCCATACTCGCTCGGCGAACTGGGCCAGCTTCTCCTGCTTCTGGGCCGATTGCTCGCGCAGCAGGGAGGGCAGCACCACCGCCAGACTCTGGGCATGATCCAGCCCATGCAGGGCGGTGAGCTGGTGACCGATGGCGTGGGTGGACCAGTCCTGGGGCACGCCGCGACCGATGAGGCCGTTGAGGGCCAGGCTGGCCGCCCACATCAGGTTGGCGCGCACCTGGTAGTTGGTGGGCTCCGCCAGCGCGCGCGGGCCGTTGTCCACCAGCACCTGCAGCAGCCCCTCCGCCAGCCGGTCCTGCACCTCGCCCCCCACCGGGAAGGTGAGGTACTGCTCGAGGATGTGGACGAAGGCATCCACCACGCCATTGCCCACCTGGCGCGGCGGCAGGCTGTAGGTGGTGGCGGGATCCAGCACCGCAAACACCGGTTGCACCAGCGGATTGTAGAAGGAGAGCTTGGCCTCCCCCCGGCTCACCACGGCGGCGGGGTTGCTCTCCGAACCGGTGGCCGGCAGGGTCAGCACACAGCCGAGCGGCAGCGCCCCCTTGATGGGGGCCTTGTCCCGCAGGATCTCCCAGGGATCGTCCCCCTCGAAGCAGGCCGCGGCGGCCACGAACTTGGTGCCATCCACCACGGAACCGCCACCCACCGCCAGCAGGAAGTCGATACGCTCGCGCTTGACCAGATCCACCGCCTCCATCAGCTGGTCGTACTGGGGGTTGGCGCCGATGCCGGGAAACTCCAGCCACTCCCGGCCCGCCAGCGCCTGGGTCAACTGCTCATAGACCCCGTTCTGCTTGATGCTGCCACCCCCGTAGAGCACCAGCAGACGGCTGCCGACCGGGATCAGCTCCGACAGAGTGGCTATCTGGCCTTCACCAAAGCAGATGCGAGTGGGATTGGCATATTGGAAGTTGTACACGGCAGAGCCCTCGGTTGATTGCATGCCGGGGAATTGTGCGCCTGCCGTGCCATCAGGTCAAAACCGGGAGCCTGTCGTCAAAAATACGATGCCAGCCTGCCGATGCCGGGCGCTCCTGCCCGGCTTTGCTATGGTGATAGCGGGCAGACGAGTTCGTCGCCCCCTCAAGCCCCTCCCGGGGTCCCTTTCCCACTCACAGGGTCTCTATCATGAAACTGAAGCACGCCTGGATTGCGGGTGCCCTCACCCTCTGTGCCCCTCCCCTGCTCTATGCCGCCGAGGTCACCACCCATGTGGCCGTGGCCCCCGGACAAGCCAGTCTGGCCGAAGAACTGACCGCCAGGGCAACCGTCACCGCCATCGACCTGGCCACCCGCAAGGTCAGCCTGAAAAATGCCGAAGGGCAGACCCTGGATCTGATCGCCGGGGAGGAGGTGACCAACCTTCCCCAGCTCAAGGTGGGAGATGTCGTGGCCTTGAGATATCTGCAACTGCTGGACCTGACCCTGCTCAAGGGCACCGCCGGGGTGAGAAAACGGGTGGTGGAAGTGGAAGGGGGCAAGGCGGCGGCCGGGGAGAAACCCGCTGCCGGCGCCGGCATGCAGGTAACCATCTATGCCGACGTCATCGACGTGGACAAGGCGCACCAGACCATCCGGGTCAAGGGGGTTGACCATACCCTGACCCTCAAGGTGCAGGATCCGGCCCAGTTCGCCCTCATCGCCAAGGGGGACCAGATCAAGGCCGTGCAGACCACCGCCATCGCCATCGGGATCGCCCCCCAGAGTCCCTGAGCCCTGACCACGGCCTGCCAGCCCCGTAGCAAGGGGGCAACCCCTTGCCTTTAACGCCCAAAGATTGCCGTTTGAATCACATCATGCCTGGGAGGCGGATTTGCCGGTGAGGCGATCCATGGCCTCCTTGAGCATGGCATCGCGCTGCGCGGCCAGGTCCTTGCTCTGCGTTTCGCGCTCCTCGGCAGAGAGCGTCTTGTCATCCGCTATCCCCTTGAGCTGACGCTCGAGATCGTCAAATTTTTTGCGATCAAAGCCCAGGGCCTTGTCCACCATCTGCTGCACCCGCGCATCCTTGACGCCACCGGTCAGGACTGTGTTCTTGCCGTTCCTGGCCAGATGCTCGTAGGTCAGCGCCTGCTGCGCCTTGCCGGTCAGCACCTGACTGGAGAGGCTGACCTGCTGAGACCAGCCGCTCTGCTTGTCGTCGCTGTCGCTGAGGGTCGCCAGGGCACGGTTCTGGGACGCGCTCTGGGCAAGTTGATGACCATAGGGTTTGATATCCATGAAGGCTCCACGCTCACTGCCGGCCTCGCCGGCTCCGGGGATGGGTTCCCCGCCATGAGCCGGAGACAGCAAAATGCAGGCCAACTTGAGTACCCCCCTCTTCCGACGGTTCAGCACGGGGTCGCAGCACGCCTCCTTCTGCACTCCATGACGAGTGCGACCAGATCCATCAAAAAAGCGCCCGAAGGCGCCTCTTGTGGACAGGAGTCGGCTCGTCATGACATCAGCGACGGCTGATGTGGAGCGGACCGAAGGTCTGGGCCACCGGCATGATCTCGATGCTGTTGATGTTGACGTGGGCAGGCTGCTCGCTGATCCAGAGTACGGTATTGGCGATGTCTTCCGGCAGGATGGCCTGCACCCCCTGATAGACGGTGGCCGCCTTGGCGTCGTCGCCGTGGAAGCGCACGTTGGAGAACTCGGTGCCGCCACACAGGCCGGGCTCCACGTTGGTGACACGCACCGCCGTGCCCGCCAGATCCGCACGCAGGTTGAGGCTGAACTGCTTCACGAACGCCTTGGTCGCGCCGTAGACGTTGCCGCCCGGATAGGGGTAGGTCCCTGCGATGGAGCCGATGTTGATGACGTGGCCGCGGTTGCGCGCCACCATGCCCGGCAACAGCAACCGGGTGATCAGAGCCAGGCCGCTGATGTTGGTGGCGATCATCTGCTCCCAGTCTTCCAGATCCGCCTTGTGGGCAGGCTCCAGCCCCAGTGCCAGGCCGGCGTTGTTCACCAGCAGGTCCACCTGTTGCCATTCGGTCGGCAGCGCCTCGATGGCGGCGCGGGTGGCAGCCTTGTCCTGGACGTCGAACACCAGGGGCAGGAACTGCTCGCCCAGCTCCTCGGCCAGGGCGGCCAGCCGTTCGCCGCGGCGCCCGGTGCCGATCACCCGGTGGCCAGCGCTCACCAGCAGGCGGCTGATGGCCTCACCAAAGCCGGACGAGGCGCCCGTTACCATTGCAATCATGTGAACCTCCATTGTTATTTGTCTTCTTGAAAAATCAGCACGTTATATGTCGCGTTTGCCCAGCTTTCGCCATGCGAACACCGCCAGATGCAGCAGGAAGAGACCCGAGCCCCCCAGCGCAAACAGCAGGCCGGTCAGGGCGTTGACCGAGGTATCGGCGCCGCACCACCACCAGACCAGCCAGCCGACGACCCCGATGAGAAAGGTCTGGGCGGCACAGACCGGGCAGCGCCCGAGCTTGGCCCTGATGGCCGTAGCCAGGCAATCCTCGCAACTCATGATGGCTCCTGCCGCTCATCCCCCAGCGCCAGCACCAGGCGGTGGGCATGCTGGCCGGGCCCGTAATAATCGGGCAGCCGTACCCCGGGGCGAAACCCCAGCCCCTGATAGAGGGTCCTGGCTTCTGGGTTGGCGTCGGCGACCTCGAGGCGAATCGCCCCCCAGCCGGCCTCGCGCCCTTCCCGGATCACCTGCTCCAGCAGGCGGCGTGCCCACCCCTGACGGCGGACGGTCCAGCGGATGGCGAGGGTCTGGATGATGAGACGATCCCAGCCTTTGTGCTCCAGCACGCTCAAATAGCCCATCACCTGCGCCTTCTCGTCTTGCAGCAGCAGGGTGCGCCCCTTGCCCTGATTGAGCAGATAGTGCCAGCGGCTGCGGCCGAAGGCGACCTCGGGGGGAAAACAGTAGCGTTCCAGCTTCACGATGGCGCCCAAATCATCGGCTCGGGCGGCGCGCACGGTCAACACGGGGAGTCCTTGTTCGGTTATTTATCCTCAGCACCAGAAATGCGACTTGTATCACAAGTTACCAAGGCAGAATATTAGGCACTGTAACCTCTTGTTTCCCCTCGCGCCATTGTCGTGCTTGTCGGTGCATCGAAGCCCACTGGGGATCCTGCCGTTTCTGGCAGTCCTTTCTGTGGAGCCTGAAAATATGAGTACCTATGTCATCGTCGAGGAGCCGGGCGACTGGCCCTGCCATGCCGACTATCTGCTGACCGCCCGCACCTACCTGCAACACGGTCTGCCCACCACAGGGGGGCGTCCGCGCATCATCAACCTCTGCCGCAGCCTGGAACACCTGGGGGCCGGTTATTACTGCTCCCTGCTGGCCCAGGCCCGCGGCCACCACTGCCTGCCGGGATTGCAGGCCATCAGCAGGCTGCAACCCCAGCAGCCTCCCGCCAAGCTGTGGCGCAAATTGCAGGGCTGGCTGGCCCAGCAGAGCGAAGACAGGATCCGGGTGCGCGCCATCTTCGGCCAGTGCGAACAGAGCGAGCTGGCGGGGCTCGCCCGCTATTACTACGGCCTGAGCCAGTTGCCGCTGCAGGAGCTGACCCTCAAGCGCGGTCGCCACGGCTGGTCGGTGCGCCAGCAGGAGAGCCTGTCACCGCTGGCGCTGAGCCCGAGCGAGAAGGCGCTGATGGTGCAGCACGCCCAGGCGCTGGTGGGCACGGGGGACGAGGAGCAGACGGCGCCACGCTACCAGCTCGCCATCCTGGTCGACCCCAACGACGGCCGCGCCAGCAGCGATGCCCTGGCGCTGGAGCGTTTCATCAAGGCGGCCGCGGCCCAGGGGATCCAGGCCGAGATCCTGCCTCCCTCGGCCATCGAGCGGTTGCCGGAGTTCGACACCCTCTGGCTGCGCGCCGAGACCGCGGTCGGCCATTACACCTTCGAATTTGCCCGCCGTGCCGAGCAGCTCAAGATGCCGGTCATCGACAGCTCCCGTGCCATCCTCGCCTGCAGCAACAAGCTCTATCTCTACGAGCTGATGGTGCGCAGCGGCGTGCCCATGCCCCCCACCACCGTCGTGACCCGCCGCGGCCGCCAGCATGTGGACGAACTGGTGCAGCGCCTCGGTCTGCCGCTGATGGTGAAGATCCCCGACGGCGCCCAGGGGCGCGACCTCGCCATGGCCAGCGATGACATCCAGCTCGCCCGCCTGCTGGACGAGGGGCTGGCCCGCTCCGCCCTGCTGCTGGTCCAGAGCCGGATCCCTGCCGAGTTCGACTGGCGCATCGGCTTTCTCGACGGCTCGCCGCTGTTCGCCTGCCGCCGCTACCGACCCGAACCCGGCAACCGCATCCGTCGCCGCAAACACCCCCTCGACATGAGCCGCATCGAGGCGCTGCCCCTCAGTGAAGTGCCGGAGCGGGTGCTGCAAACCGCCCGCCGCGCCGTGCACCAGCTCGGCAACGGCCTGTTCGGGGTGGATCTGCGCCAGCAGGGTCAGGGCTGCGTGTTGCTGGAAATCATCGACAACCCCTGGATACGTGGCGATATTGAAGACAGGGAGGCAAAGGACCTCTACGAGCGCCTCGCCCGGGCCTTCCGCCAGCGGCTGGAGAACCGGGGGCAGAGCGCGACAGGATAACAAGCATCGCGAGCAGAGGTGGATATGATGACAATGCAGTGGTGGGACATCGCGCCCCTTGGCTGGGAGAACATCCTGGTCTGTCTGGTGTGTGGCACCCTGGTGGGGCTGGAGCGGCAGCTTCGCGGCAAGCCGGTGGGGATCCGCACCTCTTCCCTCATCGTGCTCGGCACCTACTGTTTTCTCGCCATCGGCGCCGCCGTCAGTCCTCAGGGCGCCGATCAGGCGCGGGTGCTGGGTCAGCTCATCACCGGGGTCGGCTTTCTCGGGGCCGGGGTCATGATGACCCGGGATGGTCAGGTGCTGGGGGTGACTTCCGCCGCCGCCATCTGGATGCTGGCCGCCCTCGGCGCCCTCATCGGCATGGACATGCTGCATCAGGCGCTGCTGCTCACCGTCGTCACCCTCTCTATCCTGGTGGGGGTGGACTATCTGGAAGCCAGCTTCAAGAGCCTCCGCCGCGGGGTGCACAACCGGCTGGAACACTGGCGCCACGGGGCCGAGCCCTCGGTCTCTTCCCGCCGGGACGATCTGGGCAGCGGCATCGAGAAGTAAGCCGCCACCATGAAAAAGGGCTCCATCATGGAGCCCTTTCTGTTGTCTGCCTCCCTCAGCGCACCAGCAGGAAGCGGCCGGTGAGGGGCGGCAAGTCCACCGTCACGCTGCTGCCACCGATGGCCAGGTTCTCGCCGCTCTGCAGATCCACCAGGGCGCTGCCGCTGCGCAGCTTGCCGACCGGCACGGCGTAACTCTGGGGCGTGGTGGAGACGTTGAGCAGGTAGACTACTTGCTCGCCCGCCGTCTGCTTGATGTCGCCATAGACGCTCCCCTCGGCCACCAGCTTGACCCGCTCCCCCTGATAGAGGGCGGGGTGGGCGGCGCGCAGGGCCAGCAGCTGGCTGAGCCACTGCTTCAGATCGCTCTGCTCGCTGCTCGGCACGAAGCCGGTGACACCGGGCACCTTGCCATCGCTGCGGGCCACGTGATCATCGCAGAGCCCCTGGGCCGCACAGTCGCCCCCCACCTGACTGGCAAAGCCAGGCACCTCGTCGCCAAACTCCTCGCCATAGTAGAAGGTAATGGGACCGGAGCGGGCGGCCATGAAGCTGAAGGCCGCCTTGTGGCGCTGCCAGTAGTCCGCCCCATTGAAGTTGCCCCGCTCCAGCAGATCGCCGAAGCGCACCAGATCGTGGTTGCCCAGCATCAGGTTGGGCATGGCATGGTCCGGGTAGTTCTCCACCTTGTTCCAGCTGGCGTCGAGCACGCTGGCCCCCTGCCCGCCTTTGCCGGACTCTTCCACCGCCAGCGCCTGTACCAGACCGTAGCGCAGGGGGAAGTCGAACGCCGAAGAGAGCGCCGGGTTGTCGCTCGGGCCATAGGCCTGGGCGCGGATCTCGTCGGCGCCCTTCCACACTTCCCCCACCATGTAGCCGAGGGTGCCCCACTGCTGGCCGGCGGCCTTGCGCGCCGCGCTGGCCCGCGCCACCTCGCTGCGAATGGCGCGCCAGTCATCCAGCCCCAACTGATAAGCCTGATCGAGGCGCCAGCCGTCGATGCCGTACTGCTCGACCCAGTAACGGGCCACCTCCTTGAAGTAGGCCAGACTCTCGGGCTGGCCGTAATCCACCAGCTGACCCGGGTAGCCTGCGCCGCCGCTCTTGAGGGCAGGCAGCCGCCCCTCTGGTGAAGGCTTGCTCACCCCCACCTTGTTGACGTGGCCGAACACCCCGTCGAGGAAGACATAGAGCCCGCGCTGGTGCGCCCCGTCCACCAGTTTTTTAAGCTGGGCGTTGCTGCCGAAGTTGGGATCCACGTTGAAGAAGTCGCAGGCGAAGTAACCGGTGGCATCCAGCCGGTCGTCCCCGGCCTGGCCGGCGCAGGAGTCAAACACCGGCGTGAGCCAGATGGCGTTGACGTTGAGGCTCTTGATGTGGTCGAGGCTGTCGATGATCCCCTGCAGATCGCCGTTGTGCCGGGAGGGGCCGTAGCCGACGCCGTAGTTGGCGCTGCCGTCGCCGTCGACGAAGGACTCCACCATCACCTGGTAGGTGCGCAGGTTGCAGGCTGGCTGATCATTGCCGTAGCAGGCGCGGCTGGCCGACGCGGGGGGCGGATTGACCACCGGAGGCTGGGGGTCACTGCTGCCACCGCCTCCCCCGCTGCCGCAAGCCGTCAGTAACAGGGCGGCCCCGATGAGGCCGCCACGACGCAACGTTCCTTGTTTCATTGTTATGTTCCCGCTGTGGTGGATGGGCGCCCAAAGCGCCGCACTGGGGTCATGATAACGACCTGACCGACGCGGGTCTGTGACTGAAAACGTTACCTGACTCAACGAGTTAGCATGTCAGAAGCGATGCATGTTGCGATCGGGGAAGGCGGCGCGCTCGTCGATGGGCAGGATCAGGTGGTAGACCTCGTGGGCCGCCAGGGTGAAGCCCGAGGGCCATGCCAGTTGATGGCGATGATCGATGAAGACACGGGCGAAGCGACGCTCGGTCTCCATGGCCGCAAACAGCGGCTGGCCGCGCCAGGGGGTGAGATCCAGCACGCCTGTGGTGCCGTCGGAGAGCACAACGAACAGAGACCAGCCCTGCATATATTCCACATCGATGAAGACCGGCATCCCTTCGGCTCCGATTGAGAAATCCGGCGCCATTATAGGCACGACCATTGTCTCGATGTGCCAGCAGGATCACAGTTTTCCCAGCGTTTTATGCTCTCTTAGAACCCTGCATCCCGTCACAAAAAAATCATAAAACGTGCCAGCTTCTCCATTTATACCTCCCCCCCATGCAACCTTTGCCAGGCGCCACTGTCATACTCCTGCACCATAACAACAATGCGTCCGGGGACTGGGCGCAAACAGGTTTGCAGGAACAATATGACCACCATCAGACAATGGCTGGGACCGGTTTGGCCCATCGCCGTCTTTTCATTGATCGCGCTCATCTCCCTGACCATCAGCCGCCTTGGCCTGGGGCTCTGGCAACTGGAACGGGTGGATGCCGTCTCTGGCTGGCAGGAGATGCTGCTGCAAGGCATTCGCGTCGACGTCGCCACCCTCTGCTGGGTCTGGGGCGTACCCGCCGTCTTGACCCAGTTGCTGGCCGGGCCCCACGCGCCGGGGCGGCTCTGGATGCAGCTTATCCGGATCTGGCTCACCCTGGGGCTCTGGCTGATGCTCTTTCTCGAGATCTCCACTCCCGCCTTCGTCACCGAATACGGGGTACGTCCCAACCGCCTCTATGTGGAGTACCTCATCTATCCGAAGGAGGTGCTCTCCATGCTGTGGGCTGGCCGCAAGGGCGAACTGCTGCTGGCCGTGATCTTCAGCGGCGCCGTGCTGGGCGGTGGCTGGTGGCTGAGCGGCCGCCTGGTGCGTGACCTAAGCTTCCCCCGCTGGTACTGGCGCCCCGCCTTCGCCCTGCTGATCCTCGCCGTCGGCTTCCTCGGCGCCCGCTCCAGTCTCGGCCATCGCGCCTTGAATCCGGCCATGGTGGCCTTTGCGGACGATCCCCTGGTCAACGCCCTCACCGTCAACTCCGCCTACTCCCTCTTCTTTGCCATCAAGCAGATGGGGGCCGAGGAGGACGCCAGCCAGTTTTACGGCAAGATGGCTGACCATCAGGTACTCGACATAGTCCGCGAGGAGAGCGGTCGCCCTCTCGGCGATTTCACCTCTGCCGATCTGCCGAGCCAGACCTTCAACACGGCCAGCTACCAGGGCAAGCCCAAAAACCTGGTGATCCTGCTGCAAGAGAGTCTGGGGGCCCAGTTCGTCGGCTCCCTCGGCGGCCTGCCGCTCACCCCGAACATCGATGCCTTGTCGAAAGAGGGTTGGGCGTTCGAGCAGCTCTACGCCACCGGTACCCGTTCGGTACGCGGCATCGAGGCGGTGCTCACCGGCTTCACGCCGACCCCGGCCCAGGCCGTGGTCAAGCTCGGCAAGAGCC
This sequence comes from Aeromonas sp. s1(2024), assembly GCF_040908005.1. Taxonomy (NCBI): domain Bacteria; kingdom Pseudomonadati; phylum Pseudomonadota; class Gammaproteobacteria; order Aeromonadales; family Aeromonadaceae; genus Aeromonas; species Aeromonas sp. s1(2024). Next base: position 133,608 of record NZ_JBFOCW010000003.1, read on the forward strand.
AGACCAACTTCTTCACCATCGCCGACCTGCTCAAGCAGCGAGGCTATGACACCAGCTTCATCTATGGCGGCGAGAGCCACTTCGACAACATGCGCAGCTTCTTCCTCGGCAACGGCTTCACCACCATCGTCGAGCAGAAGGACTTCAAGAACCCGGTGTTCGAGGGATCCTGGGGCGCCTCGGATGAAGATCTGATGGCCAAGGCCAACGAGACCTTCGCGGCGCTGCACAAGGAGGGCAAACCCTTCTTCAGCCTGGTGTTCAGCTCCAGCAACCACGATCCCTTCGAATTCCCCGACAACCGCATCGCCCTGTACGAGCAGCCCAAGCAGACCCGCAACAACGCCGCCAAGTACGCGGACTACGCCGTCGGCGAGTTCTTCAAGAAGGCCAGGGCATCGGACTACTGGAAGGACACCCTGTTCCTGGTCATCGCCGATCACGACAGCCGGGTCGGGGGAGCCAGTCTGGTGCCCATCCCCCGCTTCCACATCCCGGGGGTCATTCTGGGGGACGGCATAGCACCGAGAAAGGATCCCCGCATCGTCAGCCAGATCGACATGGCCCCGACCCTGCTCTCCCTCATGGGCATCAGTGCCGACTACCCCATGCTGGGCAAGGATCTCACCCGCATGCCCGCCGACTGGCCTGGGCGCGCCATCATGCAGTACGACAAGAACTTCGCCCTGATGCGCGGCAAGGATGTGGTGATCCTGCAGCCCGAGCGGGCGCCGGAAGGCTTCATCTACGAGGATGCGACCGAAACGCTCACCCCGGCGCCGCAGCCAGGCGCCATGAAGGATGCCGCCCTGGGGCTGGTTCTGTGGGGCAGCCTGGCCTATCAGCAGGGGCTCTACCGGACGGCGCAGGACAGCCGGCTGGCTCTCAACTGAGGAACCGCCCACAAAAAAACCGCCCTCGGGCGGTTTTTTCTTGCGGCTCGCCCCGTCAGGGGTGGGGGAAGCAGGGGAGCGAGCGGCTGAACCTGTGCTCGAACACCAGGGAGGTCTCGAGGTGCACCACCTCTTCCCGGGAGGTGAAGTGATCGAAGACGAAATTGCGCAGGTGTTCGGTATCGGAGACGCACAGGTGCACCAGGAAATCATCCTTGCCGCCCATGTGGAACAGGCTGATCACCTCGGGCAGGGCCAGGATGGCGTCGCGAAACGCATCGATGATCTGGCGGCTGTGACGGGCCAGTTGCAGGGAGACCATGGCCTGGATGTGACCGCCCAGGGCCTGGTAATCCACCTCGCAGTGCGCCCCCTTGAGCACGCCATCCTGCTGCAGCTTGCGCACCCGCTCCAGACAGGTGGACGGCGCCACCCCGACCAGGGCCGCCAAATCCTTGTTGGTCATGCCCGCATCGCGAAACAGATGGGCCAGGATGTCCAAGTCCAGTTGATCCAGGTTTCTCATCTTTACTCCTTGCATCGCTCGATTTTTTTAGACTCTGCCCGTAAACCGGGCCGAACACAACGCAGATTGACATCGCCTCCGGCCCCTCTATGCTGTGCCGCACCCGCGGGATACCCATCCCGTTGATCCCGGCCACCACGAGGAACCCCATGCTCAGTGCCCATCCCTTCTGGAGCCTGGACGTTCCACGGCTCGACGGCCAGCTCCTGCTCACCCCCTGCCCCGGCAGCCAGCAGGTCCCCATGGCCCACGCCCTTGCCCAGTTGCAGCTGGCCGGTGCCGGCGGGGTGCTGACCCTGATGACGGTGGAGGAGCTGGCCCTGTGCGGGCCCCTCTCTCTCGGGCAGCTGGTGCAGGCCAGGGGCATGAGCTGGTTCCATCTGCCCATTGCGGATGACGAGGCACCGGATGCCGCCTTCGAACAGGCCTGGCCCGGGGTGCAACCCCGACTGCTCGCCCTGCTGCGCGAGGGACGGCACCTTGCCATTCACTGCCACGGCGGAAGCGGGCGTACCGGGCTGGCGGCCGCCCTGCTGCTGATGACCCAGGGGCTGCCCCAGCAGGAGGCCATGACCCTCATCCGGGCCAGACGGCCACGGGCCTTCACCCTGGCCTGCCACCGTCACTGGCTCGATACCCGTGGACGGCGGCTGGCCGGGGCGGACTGATGGGCTCTATCCCTTGGGCTGCTGGTAGGTAAACACCTTGCCGATGTCTTCCACCTTGTAGCTGGTCAACTGGTAGACGTAATAGTTGAGCCAGTTGGAAAACAGCAGGTGACCGTGGCTGCGCCAGGTGGCGCGCGGGGTCTGGCTTGGGTCGTTGTTCGGGTAATAGTTGACCGGAATGACGGGGGTGAGCCCGGCCGCCAGATCCCGCCGGTATTCCCCATCCAGGGTCAGGGCGTCATATTCCGGATGGCCGGTGACGAACACCTGGCGACAATCCTTGGTGGCGGCCAGATAGACGCCCGCCTCTTCCGACTCGGCGAAGATCTGCAGATCGGTGTGGGCGCGGATGAGATCCCCGTCGAAGGCCGCATAGCGGGAGTGGGGCGCCACGAATTCATCATCGAAGCCGCGCAGCAGCGCCTCGTGCTCGTCGAGGCGGTGGTGGCGATAGACCCCGGAGAGCTTCTCGCCGTGGGTCTGCTTTTCCATGCCGTACAAGGCTTTCAGCGCCGCCTGCACCGCCCAGCAGAGGAAGAGGGTGGAGGTGACATGCTGATGGGACCACTCGATGATCTCGACGATGCGTGGCCAATAGACCACCTCCTCGAACTCCACCAGCCCGAGCGGCGCCCCCGTGATGATCATGCCGTCGTAGTTGTTGCCTCTCACCTGCTCGAAGTCGTGATAGAAGTTCTCCAGGTGCGCCTGGGGCGTGTTTTTCGACTCCCGATCGTCGATGCGCAACAGATCCACGTCCACCTGCAAGGGCGAGTTGGAGAGCATCCGCATCAGCTGGATCTCGGTTTCTATCTTCTTGGGCATCAGATTGAGGATGAGCACCCGCAGCGGGCGGATGTTCTGGGTGACGGCCCGGGATTCCGTCATCACGAAGATGTTCTCCTGCCCCAGCACTTCGGCGGCGGGCAACTGGTCCGGGATCTTGATCGGCATGCTGACTCCCTGTACTGCATCGGTAAATATGTCTGGACATCTAGAAGCCTATAATAAAGCGCTCCCGCTGTCATCAGATACCTTTTGTATTCACCCCGCCCTTTGACTAGCATACGGCTCAGTGTGTCCCTCGTGCCCAACCCCATGACAGGAATCAAGATCTCCGTAGAACGGCTGCAAGTCGGCAATTATGTCTCCCTGCCTTTGGGATGGCGTGAGCACCCGTTTCTGTTCTCCAGCTTCAAGCTCAAGAGCGAGGAGGAGATCGAGCTCATTCGTCGCCTTGGCCTCAAGCTGGTGACCATCATTCCCGACAAGAGCGACACACCGCCCAAGCCCCTCGGCCAGACCCAGTCCCAGGCAGATGAGGTTGAGGGAGAGGGTCTCGTCGCCCGCCAGGAGGAGATGCAGCAGGAGAAACTGCGGCGCATCGAGCAGTTGCAGCGCTATCGCCGCGACCTGCAGCAGTGCGAGAAACAGTTCCGCCAATCCCTGGCCCAGGTGCGCAACCTCATGGGCAAGATCCAGTCCCGCCCCCTCAACGCCATCAGCGAGGCCCAGGAGCTGATCAACGCCATGACGGAGCAACTCCTCTCGGTGGACGAGATGGTGCTGCACCTGGTCTCTGACAGCGATGATGGCAACAGCCTGCAGTTTCACTCCCTCAACGTCAGCGTGCTCAGCATGCTGCTCGCCCGGGAGTGCAAGTTGCCGGCCGAGGCGATCCGCCAGGTCGGCATGGGGGCCCTGTTCCACGACATCGGCAAGCTGAGGCTCCCGAGCCAAATCCTGCGCAAGACGGAGCCGCTGACCAAGCCGGAGCAGAACCTGATGGCCCAGCATCCCCGCTACGGCCTGGAACTGCTGGGGCTCGTCAGCGATTTTCCGGAAGCAGCCAGGCAGATAGTGCAGAACCACCATGAGTACCTGGACGGCACCGGCCCCCAGGGGCTCAAGGGCGATCAGCTCGATCCCCTCACCCAGATCGTCTCCCTCATCAACGAGTACGACAACCTCTGCCACCTGGAGGCCAAGGTGCCCTACGCGGCTCTCGGCAGCCTCTACAAGCAGCGCAAGTCCCAGTTCAACGCCGATCACCTCGGCATGCTGATCCGGTTGATGGGGGTCTACCCCCCGGGCAGCGTGGTGCAGCTCTCCAACGGCCAGGTGGGGCTGGTGATGTCGGTCAACGCCTCCCGCCTGCTCTACCCCGCCGTGCTGGTATACGACCCCCGCATTCCGCGCCAGGAGGCGGCCATCATCGACCTCGACGCGGCCGGGCTGACCATCGCCAAGGTGATCCAGCCCAAACGCCTGCCCCCGGCGGTGTTCGAATACCTCAACCCCCGCACCCGGATCAGCTACTACTTCGAACACGGCAAGCCCTGAGAGGGCTGGCCCCACCCAAGGAGTCCCCATGCGCATCGAGATCATCAGCACAGGCGACGAGATAGTGACCGGCCTGGTGGTGGACACCAATGCCGCCTGGCTAAGTGCCCTCTTGCTGGAGCAGGGCTGGCAGGTGCGCCGCCGCGCCACCGTGGGGGACAACCTCGCGGATCTGACAGCCGTGCTGCAGGAGAGCGCCAACCGCGCCGAGGTGGTACTGGTGTGCGGGGGGCTCGGCCCCACGGCGGACGACCTCACCGCCCAGGCCGCGGCCGAGGCGTTTGACCAGCCCCTGACCCTGTTCCCGGACTGGCTCGCCACCATGGCCGAACGCTATGCCAGTCGGGGCCGCACCATGGCACGGAGCAACACCAAGCAGGCCTGGCTGCCCCGGGACTGCGAGATCCTCGACAACCCGGTGGGCACCGCCTGCGGCTTTGTGGTCCGCCACCCGGCCAGCCACGGCCAGAGCCGGCTCTTCTTCACCCCGGGCGTGCCGTTCGAGTTCAAGCAGATGGTGCGCGAACAGATCATGCCCCGCCTCAAGGCGCTGGCCGGTGAAGAGACCGACACCGAGCTGCGCCGTTTCTACACCTTCGGCGTCTCGGAGTCCGCCCTCAGCGACATGCTGGATGCGGCCCCCTGGCCTGCCGGCATCGAGCTGGGCTACCGCTCCTCCATGCCTCTCATCGAGCTCAAGCTCATCGGCCACGGTGCCAGCACCGCCGACATGGATGCCGCCGAGGCGAGGCTGCTTGCGGCCATCGCCCCCTGGCTGGTGGGGCGTGGCAACGAGGCGCCTGCCAGCCAGATCCTGGCCCTGCTGGGGGAGCGGTCGCTGCACCTGCAGGAAGGGGAGAGCCGGGGCGCCCTGCTGGCCATGTGTCACGGGCACCCGGCCCTGACCGCCGGCTTCAGCCACACCCTGAGCGACGATCTGACTCAACTGGCGGTGCCCGCCGCCCCCCTGAGCCTCACCATAGGCCGTGCCGGGCCGGACGGCGTGCCGCTGCTGCTCTGCGCCGACGGGCAACTGCACGGCCAGACGCTCAGGGTCAGCCACCCGGATCCCGCGAGCGGTCGCCGGATCCTCGCCTTCGCCGCCCTCGACATGCTGCGCCGCCACCTGCTGGGGCTGCCGGTGCTCGCCGACTACCTCACCCTGACCCGAACGGCCAGGTGCCAGGAGGGCGCCCGGGGCTAGAAGTGAGCCAAGCCTGCACCGCCATGGACCCAGTACCCGGCGAGCGCCAGGGTCAGCAGGCAGAAGGCCCTCTCGTAACCCCCGCCGCTCTTGAGGGGCAGGCCGGGCAGGCGAAAGCGCCGACGCCAGGGCCAGAGCAGGGGAATGCCCATGGGGGTGAGCCAGTCCCCCAGCAGATGGCTGAGATAGCCCACGATGAGGGCATCCTTCACCGCCCCCGACAGCAACCAGGGGGCTTCCACCTGGGCCAGCCCCCAGACCCCCATCCCCACCGCCAGCAGGCTGTGGGTGAAGCCGCGATGGCCGAACAGCCGGGAGAGCGGCCCCGAGATCCAGGGCAGTTGCCGCCCGAGCAGGGAACGGGGGTGATCGAGATCCGGCAGCAGGGCGCTCGCCAGGGCCATGGGAACGATGTGCCACAGGCTGGCATCGGCCAGGGCCGGAGTCAGTTCAACCTTGTGGGCAAGCAGGACGCAGGTGACGGAAAACAGCAGGTGGCCTTGGGCGGTCATGGGGCTCGTTTGGTTGGACAGAAAAAGGGGCTGATCGATGGCGACCAGGGTCCTCGCCCTGGGGCGGCGGCAGATTAAAATCCTTCTCTTCCTGCCTGGCAAGGTGATTTGCATCGCCACCTTCAACGTGGTTGACACTCTGGATAGCGAAAGCATAAAACGTCAGCATATTGCGCTAAAAAACTGCAATGGAGCCCATGGCATGGCCGGCTCTGCCCCTCTCCCGTCAGCCGATATTTCCTCAACCCGGCTCACCCATTTGCATTCAGATCGTTGACCCGGAAGGAAAAATACCCGAATACTGCGCGTTGGATCCGCCCCGGCGGCATGGGATGCCGGCAAGGAGAGGCCCCGGCATGGGGCAAACCGGACAGGGACAACGAAGGAGGGCCCGGTGTTAAGCAAAGCGTGGTTTCAGCTGTCGGCCGACATGAGCTATGTCTGCCTGCGCATCACTCCGGGCCTCACCGAGCCCATCCAGGAAAGCGACGTCCTGGCCCTGCTGCGACTCTCCAACTGTCGGCGCTACGAACCCCTCGGCGAGGGGATCCGCGAAGCCGTCACCTTGCTCAACGCCCTCATCGCAGAGCCGGATGCCCCCGCGCATCCGCCAGTCCCCATTGCCCGGCGCCAGGATGCCAGGCTGCTCATCCAGGTGGACAAGGACCAGATGAGCGCCAGGGCGCAGATCACCGCGGACTGGGGCGGCCAGCCCCTGACCCTGGCCCGGTTGCAGGAGGCCCTGGCGGCCAGCACGGTCAAGCAGGGGGTGAGCGAGCGACTGCTTGCCGCCGCCATCCAGGCAGCGGGTGAGGCGGCACCCGGTGCCCAGCTCAATCCCGTCATCGCCCTCGGCAAGGCCGCCAGGCACGGCCTGGATACCCGCCTGGAGCGGCTGGTGGAGACCGCAGCCGAACGGATCCTCAAACCCCAGGAGCGGGATCACGGCAAGGTGGACATGCGCGACCTCGGCACCCTGCTCACCGTCAAGGCCGGGGCGTTGCTGATGCGCAGGCACCCCGCCACCCAGGGCATCGACGGCTTCACCGTGACGGGCCAGACCCTGACCGCCCGCCACGGCAAGGAGAGCGCCATGACGCCGGGTGACGGCACCTGCCTCTCCCCCGAGGATCCGGACCTGCTGCTGGCGACACGCCCGGGACTCCCCTGTCAGGAGCGTGCCGGGATGCGGGTCGACGAGGTACTCAACGTCAAGCAGGTCGACATCCGCCACGGCCACGTCGAGTTCGAGGGATCGCTGCTGGTCACCGGAGACGTCATGCCCGGCATGCGCGTCAAGACCAGCGGGGACGTGGTGATCGGCGGCTTCGTCGAGGGCGGCTACATCGAATCCGGCGGCACCATCACGGTGCGCAACGGTATCATAGGGCGCAAGCTGGCGGACGACGAATACCTCTGCCACCTCAACGCCGGGGGGGAGATCCACGCCAGCTATGCCCAGTACGCCAGGCTGGAGGCCGATGGCGACATCCATATCCTGAGCCAGCTCAGTCACTGCTATTGCCGCAGCGGCCAGGATCTCAAGGTGGGGGACAGCGCCATGCGCAAGGGGCACCTCATCGGCGGTATCAACATCGCCAACCGGCTCATCATGGCACCGGTGCTCGGAGCCTCGGCGGCCAACCGGACCCGGTTGCAGATCCTCGGCGGCTATTTCAGCCAGAAGGAGCTGGAGCTGGCGCTTCGCCAGCGCAAACAGACCTGCGCCGAGCAGATAGACAAGCTGCAGGATCTCATCCTGCGTCTGCTGCAACTGCCTCGTGACAAGCGCAATCCCGAGACCCTGCAGAAGATCAAGGCGCTGCGCACCCGCCAGTTCGACGAGAGCAAGAGCCTGGACGAGCAGCTCGCCGAGGCGCAGCGGGAGCTGCAGGCGCTCATGGCCAACATGGACATCATCGCCACCCAGCGCCTCTTCCCCGGCGTCGAGGTGGAGATGGCCCATCACCACAACAGGGTCGACATCGAGCACGGCCCCATCCACTTCGCCATCCGGGAAGATCAGCTGCAACTGACCCCCTACCAGGGCCAGCGCTGAGGGGCAACGTGCCCCCGCGTCGGCAGGCGGCGTGATCCCGGCGGCGATTTTCGCTACACTCGGCCTCCCCATGGCCCCATCGGGCGGGCCGGCCAGACTCAGGTAGTGAGAAGATGTACAAGCTGATCGCATTGGATATGGATGGCACCCTGCTGACCCCAGAGGGCCGAATCTCCCCCCGCACCCAGGCCGCCATCGCGGCAGCCCGCGCCAGGGGCGTGACCGTGGTGCTGGCCTCCGGCCGCCCGCTGGAAGGCATGACCGCCGCCCTGACCGAGCTGGGCCTCACCGGCCAGGATGACTACGTCATCTGCTACAACGGCGCCCTGGTGCAGCAGGTGTCCGAGCAACGCATCATCCGCAGCCAGTTGCTGACCGGCAGCGATGCCCGCGCCATCGCCCACCTGGCCTGTGAGCTGGGGGTGAACATCCACGGCTTCTCCGTCCGCCAGGGGCTCATCAGCCCAAAGATCAGCCCCTACACCGAGCACGAATCCCGCCTCATCGGTCAACCCATCAACCTGGTGGACTTCGCCACCCTGCCCGACGACGAGCAGATCATGAAGGTGATGATGATTGACCCAGAGCCCCTGCTCTCCCGTGCCATCGCCCAGCTGCCCGCCGAACTCCACGAGCGCTATACCGTGGTGCGCAGCGCCCCCTACTTCCTCGAGTTCATGAACAAACGCAGCAACAAAGGCACCGGCGTCGCCGCCCTGGCCGAGCACCTGGGGCTGGATGCCTCCCAGGTGATCGCGGTGGGAGATGCGGGCAACGATCACCACATGATCGCCTACGCCGGACTCGGGGTCGCCATGGGCAACGCCACCGACGAGATCAAGGCGCTGGCACAGCACACCACGGGGCGCAACGATGAAGACGGGGTCGCCCAGGTGATCGAACGTTTCATCCTGAACGCCTGAGTCGACAAGGGGCCCTGTGGGCCCCTTCTGCTATCCGGCCGCCCGGCCAGATGTTTAATATATCCACCATCAAATCGCTCGCCGCACCAGGCATCCCCCCTCAAGCCCCTTTAAATGGGACTCGTAGCCGTATCTCGACATCAACGGTTAACATAATTGCATCATTTTGTTTGACATATTGAACGGCCTTGGCAGACTGGAGGCAGGATCCAGGCTGTCGTTGCCAAGGCTGACCGACGATTCTGGCACGCTGGCGCGACCCTGATCCCACGACCATGCCTTGAGGCATGCCCTTGCGAGCCGAGGCGGCAAGGGCCTTCCCAAGGCGCAGGATGAGACCGCCAAGGATAGCCAAGGTGACCTATGCCCAACCCCAGTTCCCATAACAAACCCGTCGTGCTGATGACCATGGGGGCCCAGGCCCGCAGTGGCCACGCCTACCAGGTCATGACCCACAAATACATCAAGCCTCTGGTGGAGATCAGCGGCTGCGTGCCGCTGCTGGTGCCCACCTGCTGTGGCACCGAGGATCTGGAGCAGTATCTGGACCTCGCCGACGGGGTCTATCTGAGCGGTGCTGGCTCCAACATCGATCCTGCCCTCTATGGCCAGGAGAACCTCACCCCGGAGAAGCCTCAGGACAGGGACAGGGATCTGTTCGATATTCCCCTGGTGCGCGCCGCCCTCGACCGCGGCCTGCCGATCCTCGGGATCTGCCGCGGCATGCAGGAGATCAACGTGGCCCTGGGAGGCGACATTCACCAGAAGGTCTATTGCGAGCCGGGTTATGACGATCATCGGGAGGATGCGGATGACCCGGTGGACGAGCAGTATGGCGAGAGCCATCAGGTCGAGCTGGTGCCCGGTACCTGGCTGGCCGAGCTGATGGGGCAGCCGTCGATTCCGGTCAACTCCCTCCACGGGCAGGGGATCAAGACGCTGGCCAAGGGGCTGGCCCCCCTGGCCCATGCCGAAGACGGGCTGATCGAGGCGATCCACGCTCCCGCCCTCTCCCCCTTCCTGCTGGCGGTGCAGTGGCACCCGGAGTGGAAGGCCAGCGAGAACCCCCACTCCATCAAGCTCTTCACCGCCTTTGGCGACGCCTGCCGCCGGTTCAGGCAGCAGGTCGGCTAGTCGCCGACCCCTTGCCCTTGAGCCTTGGCAGGGCCTCGTACATCGGGGGCTGCCCAGAGGCATCCGACGTGACGGGCCTGTGAACCCCCCACGCCATCAAGCTGCCCACTGCCTTCGGCGACGCCTCCTGCCCGTTCAGGCAGCAGACGGGCTAGTCGCCAAATCCCTTGCCCTTGAGCTTGGGCAGGGCCCCGCGATCAGGGCGCAGGGTTCGGCAGACATCCAGCCCCTTGAGGCCCCGCTGGATATGGTCCGGGGCCTGCCCGAGCACCATGCCGTTGCCGCGATAGAGACGGGCATCCTCCAGCTCGAACAGCTCGCCGCCGATGAGCAGTTGCTCCCGGCCATTCACCACCTTGCCCCGTTTCAGGGGCAGGGTCATGTCCACCTGGATCTCGCCGGTGGCACACCCCTCGCGCCAGCGCGCCTCGTTGGAAAACGGGGAGATGGCGATCTCCCGCCAGGATCCGTCCCTGAACTCCATCCGGTAACGGTCTTGCACCAGATCGCATCCCGCCAGCATCACGGGGATCGCCAGCCAGATGACACCCTTCATTCCCTTCACGCCCTTGCTCCCTTGTTGTTATTGCCAGATATACATCACGGAATCTGTCCCTCATCCCCAGCTCAGAGCAGCAGGGTGGCCAGATCCTGCAACTGCCCCAGCTCCACATCCGGCAGCAGCGACAGCGACTGCCAGGACTGACCGCTCTCGTTGAGCCAGGCGGCCCGAAAGCCGTGCAGCCTGGCACCCAGCACGTCGGTCACCGGGTGATCCCCCACATGGAGGATGCGGCCGGGGGCCAGCCCCAGGGCCTCTTGCACCTGCACGAACATGTCGGGCGCCGGTTTCATTCTGGCTCCCGCTCCCGCCTTGCAGACCAGGGTGAAGTAGCCAGCCAGACCTGCCTGCTCCAGATCCAGGTTGCCATTGGTGATCACCGCCAGCGGGTAGCGCGCCGCCAGACGAGCCAGCAGGGCGTGAGTCGCCTCGCTCACCTCTATCTTCGAGCGCTCGGCCATGAAGCCGGTGAACACCGCCCGGGCCTGCTGCTCCGCCAGCCCGGGCTCCATGCCCCCCTGCACCAGGGCCTCGCGAATGCCACGCTGGCGCGCCAGGCTGACGTCGTGGCTCAGCGCCGGGTGGTCCAGCAGCAACTGGCGCTTGAGCGCGAGCCAGCGCGGCTTGTCCAGCATGGCGGTAGCCAGGTATTCGCTGCGCAGGTGGTCCAGCATCCACTGTTCCGCCCGCGCGATGGCGGGGCCGTTGTCATAGAGGGTGTCGTCCAGATCGAACGAGATGGCGGCCACCGGCTGCCAGCGACGGTAAAACTGCATGGCTGTTCCTCTTTACTCCTCATCCTCTGGCGTTGCGAGCTCCCGCCTGACCGGGGCGACGTGGAGATTGTCATCCCCGCAGATCGCACACCACATCACTCATCCTCCGGCGTTTCCGGATCCCGCTTCGCCCGCGGGTGGGCACTGTCATATACCTTGGCCAGATGCTGGAAGTCGAGGTGGGTATAGATCTGGGTGGTGGAGAGATCCGCATGCCCCAGCAGCTCCTGCACCGCCCGCAGATCGCCGGAGGATTCCAGCATGTGGGTGGCGAAGCTGTGGCGCAGCTTGTGGGGGTGCACGTGGGCATTGAGAGCCTGCTTGTTGCCCCAGCCGTCGAGCCGCTCCTGTACCGAGCGGGCCGAGAGCCGCTGCCTGCGCTTGGAGACGAACAATGCCTCCCCCTCGTCACCGGCCAGCAGGGGGCGTACCTTGAGCCACTTGTGCAACCACTCCACCGCCATCCGCCCGATGGGCAGCACCCGCTCCCGCGAGCCCTTGCCGATCACCCTGAGCTGGCGCTCCTCGAGCTTCACGTCCGCGAGGTTGAGCCCCACCAGCTCGGCAAGGCGCAGGCCGGAGGAGTACATCAACTCCATGATGGCGCGATCCCGCACCGCCAGCGGATCCTGCTCGTCGGTGATGTTGAGCAGCTGGTACATCTCGTCCACGTCCAGGTTCTTGGGCAGGGGCCGCCCCTGCTTGGGGGTGACGATGCCCCGCGCCGGGTTGGCGGTGAGCCGCCCCTGGCGCACCTGCCAGTCGCAGAAGCTGCGCAGGGCCGACACCTTGGTGGCAAGGGAACGGGGCGCCAACCCCCCCTTGTGCATCCGGGTCACCAGGCTGCGCACCTGGCTCGCCTCGAGCCGGGCCCAGTCGTCGACCCCGAGCTTCACCAGCTCGGCGGTCATGGCTTCCAGATGAGCCTGATAGTTGCTGCGGGTGTGGGGGCTGAGCTGGCGCTCGACTCTCAGGTATTCGATAAAGGCGTCCAGCTCCCCCGCCAGTGCGACCGGCAGAGGGTCGGCGGCAGGGAGCACCTTGGCAGGGGATCGGGTCGTTGCCTTAGCCACGGGCCAGCTCGGGCAGACGCAGCTGCAGCAGACGCCCCAGCTGACCCAGCAGCAGGGTGTCGTTGTGGGGGGTGAAGTGGCTGGGATCCGAGCTCGCGAAGGCCAGCACGCCGAGCTCCCCGAGCCGCATCAGGGCCACCGAGTTGACCAGCACATCATTGCCAAACAGCGCCTGCTTCTCGCTCTGGTTGAGGCGACCGAAATAGTAGTCCGTGCCGGGCAGGCGCTGCCCCAGCAGTTGTTCGAGCTGTTTGCCCTGCGCCAGGAAACGCTGCTCGGGGCCGCTCAGCTGGAAATGCCTGGGATTGAGCCAGAGCCGCAGGCCGGTGAGTCGCAGCCGCTGGACGAAGGCCTTGCCCATCACGGCGCTCAGCTCGAACAGGGTCTGGCAGCCGTAGATCTCCCCGTAGAGATCCGCATAGACCCGGAAGATCCGCTCGTTCTCGCTGGCGACCCCCATCAGTTCGGTGATCTCCTGCTCCAGCTGCTCGATGCGCTCCCGCTGTCTGTCCAGCTGGCGCTCCACCAGGGAGATGGTGCCCTTTTGCGCATGGGGAATGCGGATCTTGTCCAGCATGGCCCCGTGACGCAGGAAAAACTCGGGATAACGGGCCAGGTACTCCAGCACTGTGGCTTCATCCACCAGTGATTCCTGCCGTTTGAGTTCGCTCATAACTTGGTTGATCCATCCGAAAAAGGGGCCAAGGGCCCCGATATGATCCGTTGATGGAGCGGGATCACCCGCTCCTTGTCTACAACTCTATCTGGCCGTCAAAGACGTGCTCGGCCGGCCCCGTCATGTAGACGGGCTGACCCGGTCCCTTCCAGGCGATGGTCAGCTTGCCACCCGGCAGGGTGACGGTGACCCGCTCCTTGAGCTTGCCCTGGCTGATGCCTATCACCACGGCCGCACAGGCCCCGGTCCCGCAGGCCAGGGTCTCCCCCACCCCGCGCTCGAAGACTCGCAGCTTGATCTCGCTGGCGTTGACCATCTCCATGAAGCCGACGTTGACCCGCTCGGGGAAGCGCTCGTGGCGCTCCATGATGGGTCCCAGGGTCTCCACCGGCGCATCGGCCACCGAGGGCACCTCGATGACGCAGTGAGGGTTGCCCATGGAGACGGCGCCGCACATCACGGTGTGATCCTGGGCCCGCAGCAGATACGTCTTCTCCGCCTTCTGGGCACGGAACGGGATCTTGCCCGGCTCGAACTGGGGCACCCCCATGTTGACCGTGACCTGGTTCTCCCCTTCCAGCTGCAGGGTGATGCGGCCCCGGGCGGTGCTGACCGCGATGCGATCCCGGTTGACCAGCCCCTTGAGACGCACGAAACGGGCGAAGCAACGGGCCCCGTTGCCGCACTGTTCCACCTCGCTGCCGTCGGCATTGAAGATGCGGTAATGGAAGTCGAGCTCGGGGTCATAGGGCGGCTCCACCAGCAACAGCTGGTCGAAGCCGATACCGAAGTGACGATCCGCCAGCTTCTTGATGATGTCGTTGCTGAAGAACACCTTCTGGGTGACGCCATCCACCACCATGAAGTCGTTACCGAGGCCGTGCATTTTGGAAAACTCAATCAACATCGCGCGTTCCTGTCTCACCGTTAATCACGCTCTCACATGGAGGAACGCTGAAAATCCATCCATCACGGCAGCAGGTGCTCGCCACGCCAGAGATCCGCCAACTGCTCCCGCTCACGGATGAGGTGCGCCTGGTCACCGTCCACCAGCACCTCGGCCGCACGGGGTCGGGTGTTGTAGTTGGAGGACATGGTAAAGCCGTAGGCGCCAGCGGAACGCACCGCCAGCAGGGAGCCCTCGGCAATCGCCAGGGTACGCTCCTTGCCGAGGAAGTCGCCGGTCTCGCACACCGGGCCCACCACGTCATAGAGTGCCTTCTCGTGGGTCGCCCGGCTGTCCACCTCGATGATGTTCATCCAGGCGCCGTAGAGGGAGGGGCGCAGCAGATCGTTCATGCCGGCGTCGATCAGGGCGAAGTTGCGGGTCTCGCCGGGTTTGAGGAACTCGACCCGGGTCAGCAGTACACCGGCGTTGGCGACGATGGCGCGGCCCGGTTCGAACAAGAGGGTCAGATCCCGGCCCGCCAGCTTCTGCTTGAGCGCCTCGGCATACTCGGTGGGGTGCGGCGGCTGCTCGGCGCCGTAGTTGACCCCCAGACCGCCGCCCACGTCCAGGTGATGGATGTGGATGCCTTCCGCCGCCAGCTCGTCGATGAGCTTGAGCAGCTTGTCCGCCGCCTCCATAAAGGGATTCAATTCAGTGAGTTGCGAGCCGATGTGGCAATCCACCCCCTTGATCTCGATGTGGGCCATGGCCGCTGCCTTGCGGTAGATGGCGGGCGCCTGTTCGATGGGGATGCCGAACTTGTTCTGCTTGAGGCCGGTGGAGATGTAGGGGTGCGTGCCTGCGTCGATGTCCGGGTTGACCCGCACCGAGACCCGCGCCTTCTTGCCCATGCTGCCTGCGACCCGGTTCAGGCGCTCCAGCTCGGCTTCGGACTCCAGGTTGAAGCAGAGGATCTCTTTTTCCAGCGCAAGGCGCATCTCGGCTTCGCTCTTGGCGACGCCGGAGAAGACCACCTTGGCCGGATCACCGCCCGCCGCCAGCACCCGGGACAGCTCGCCGCCGGAGACGATGTCAAAGCCCGAACCGAGGCGTGCCAGTAGATTGAGCAGGGCCAGGTTGGAGTTGGCCTTGACCGCATAGCAGATCAGGTGGGGAATGTCGCCAGCCGCCTGGTCGAAGGCATGCCAGTGGCGTTCCAGGGTGGCACGGGAGTAGACATAGAGCGGAGTGCCGTACTGGTCGGCAAGCTGTTGCAGGGGAAGCTGTTCGGCCTGAAGCTGACCGTCTGCGTCGTAGTTAAAGTGATCCAAGGGGGCGGTTCCTTCCTAGATTATTGCGGCGCGGCCTCTGAGGCCGGTGTAGCGGTCGCAGGCGAGGCGGCTTGCGGTGTACTCTCAGTCTTTGGCTGTGTCTGCTCTGCAGGTGCGGGCTGTTCGGCCGGCGGCATGTAGAGCGGCCCCGTCAGGCCACAGGCGGCCAACCCGAGCGACAGCGACGCGGCAAACAGGCACTTGGTGAACTGGGTAATCATAATGGTTCGCTGCGAAAAAATTTTTGGCCCTCTATAATCGCACTCACATTGTTAAAAGCAACAGGATAAACCGATGAAGGATCACGAGTATCACGCCCTGACCGACGCCTTTTTCCAGTATGTGGAAGACACCATCGACGAGGGGTATCCGGATATCGACTGCGAACGCGCCGGCGGTGTGCTGACCTTGAGCTTCGAGAACAAGACCAAGGTCATCATCAACAAGCAGGAGCCCCTGCACCAGATCTGGGTCGCCACCCGGGAGAACGGCTTCCACTTCGAGCTGCGCGGTGACAGCTGGATCGACAACCGCTTCGGCGACGAGCTCAAGGCACTGCTGACCCGGGCCTGCACCACCCAGGCCGGCGAGCCCGTGGTCTTCTCATGACGGATCTGCATCCCGAAGGTGCCCGCCATGCGGTGATCTGGCTGCACGGGCTGGGGGACTCCGGCGCCGGCCTCGCCCCCCTGGTGGAGGCGCTGGCCCTGCCCGCCGACCTGCCCGTCCGCCATCTGCTGCCGGACGCTCCCGAGCGCCCCATCACCATCAACATGGGCTACCGGATGCGCGGCTGGTACGACATCAAGAGCTTCAAGGATCCGGCGGATCGCGCCGTGGAGTCCCATGTCAGGGAGTCAGCGGCCCGTATCGCCTCCCTGATTGAACAGTTGGTGGCCGAGGGTTTCGCCCCCGAGCGCATCGTGCTGGCCGGCTTCTCCCAGGGGGGCGTCATCGCCTCCTTCACCGCCCTGCGCCATCCGGTGCCACTGGCAGGCCTGCTCTGCATGTCCACCTACCTGGCGGTACCCGATGCCCTGCCCGGCGAGATGAGCGAGGCGGCCCGCGCCCTGCCCATCTGCTACATGCACGGCATCTATGACGACGTGGTGAACCTCTCCATGGGCTGGGATGCCAAGAACCGGCTGGAAGCGGCGGGACTCAGCCCCGAGTGGCACGAATACCCCATGCGCCACGAGATCTGCCGCCCCCAGCTGGGCGACATTCGCAGCTGGTTGCTGGCCCGCCTCAGCGCCTGATTGTCGGATAACGGGTAAGACAACGGCCTGCATCATGCAGGCCGTTTGCCATCTTGCCGGTGCGGCTATCAGCGCATCATCCTACTTCCCGTGCCGCTCCTGGGGTGTCCCGCTGCGGGCTCTGGCTGCGGTAGGGGATCACATCGAGTTTGTCACCCACCTGCACGATTTCGTAGTACTGGGGCAGGTTGAAGTTGCTGAACTGACCCGCATTGCTGAATCGCTCGTGACCCGAGGTGTAGAACCGGTTCACCCCCTGTACCAGTTCGTCCTTGTTGCCGGCGAAGTGCTGGTAGATCTCCACCCGGTTCGCCTCGTCCAGGATATAGATGTTGGTGCCTGCATCCCGGGTATCGAAGAAGAACTGCACCAGCCCTTCGCTGGCGTAGGCGTCGACGATGCCGGGCAGGTGCTGGCTGTGAGTCTTGTCGAGGCGCAGCGGCAGGTGATCCAGCTTGTTGTGGGAGATGTGGCGGTAGAAGTCGATGGCGTTTTCCAGCTTTTTGACCGACACCCCGCGCCGCTCGAAGAAGATGCCGTACTTCTCCTTGCCGAGCGCCAGCGTCTTGACCAGCTGCTGCTTGTCCCGGGCCAGACGCAACTCGATGCATTCAGCCACAAGCTGCTGGAAGCGGGTGCGCACCAGGGAGCGGAAGTGCTGGCTGTAGCAGAACACCTCGATCATCTCGGGGGCCGCGGCGTCCTGGTGCATCTTGCCGAGGATGGTGGTGAGGGCGTCCACCACGGCTTCCTCTCCCTCGAAGTGCAGGGTGCGGATCTCACTCCAGGAGTTGCGATAGACGAGATCCACGGATCCCACCAGACACTCCTGGTTGCGACCGAACGAGAAGACGTCCGCGGCGTTGGCATCGAACTCGATCACCTGCCCCACCCAGTGGCTGGACGGGTCCGTCTCCAGGTTCAGGAAGATGGAGAGCTGGCGGATCTCGCACGGCCGGCTCAGGGCCAGGTTGGTCGCGCGGGGATACTTGACCGGGAAGGTCCCGGAGAGATCGCGACAGAACTGATGCAGGTTGTCGATGTGCAGATCCGAGCCCTGGTTAAACAGGTGTACCCGGGACTGGGGCGTCAGCAGGCCGTTGAAATAGGCCCACGCCACCAGCTTGCTGATGTAGCCGTTATATTCGAGCGGCGCCCGGCCGATGATGTCGGCGGGTTCGAGGGAATGCTTGTAGAGATACCAGCCGGCGCGATTCAGGCGGCCGTGGGGTACCTGTACCAGGCTGAGATCCGGCTCGCCGAGATCCGGCGCAATCTTGAGGTTGATGCGCTGCACCTTGCCCGGCAGGCTCTCGAATGCGGCATAGAGCTTGCGCGACAGGATGCCGATGTCTTCCGGGTTGATGGACTCGCTGATGTTGTTGCGCCGGGCGAACTGGATGAGATTGCGGTAGCTCTGCATCAGAGCCTCCAGCAACTCGGCGTAGGCCACCTTGACGTCCTCGACCTTCCACTCCTGGCGGTGATCAAGGTGGTAAAGGCGCTCCGGACTCCAGCCCCAGTAGGCTACCAGCTGGGCCATCTGCTCCCGGCGCCAGTCCGGGGAGTGATCTTCCTTGGGATGGCTCAGCCCGTCGCACACCTTCAGATAGAAGCAGCGACGCACCAGATCGAGGCGCTGCATGTCGCCGATGGACTTCAGGTAGTTGGTCACCTTGTCCAGCATCAGGCAGTAGTTGTCGAGGCGGTAGTGCATCCCCTCGTTGTGCTGGAACCAGTCGCGACTGGTCACCGACAGCAGCCGGGTGTTGGGATACTCGTGGGAGTAAGCCTCCATCAGCACCGACTTGAGCACCGCCTTGTAGGGGGAGTCGATCCCCTTGTAGAGCTGCCACAGGGCGGAGCCGAAATACTCCTCGGCAGGAATGCGATCAAAGCCCCCCAGATCGAGCCAGTCATCCTGGCTCAACTTGCCGTGGGCAAACAGGCCGTTGACATAGTCGTCGTAGTGATCGTCATATTCGGCCGGCACCAGATACCAGAGCAGCCGCTTGCCGGCGATGTGCATGGCGCTGCGGTAGAACTCGTCGAGCAGCAGCAGGTGCTGAGCGCTGCCGCAGCTCTCCCCCTGCATCTGGGCATCGTTGCGCTGACGGAACTTGTCTTCGGGGATCAGGAAGAAGTTGAGATCGACCCCCCGCTGCTCCGCCCACATGGAGAGGTGCTGGCACTTCTGTTCCAGCAGGGCGAGGCGCTCGCTCGACAGACCGGCCACGTGACAGACCCAGATGTCGAGATCCGAGTGGCAGCACTGACCGATGGAGGAGGTGCTCCCCATGGAGTAGAGGCCCTGGATGGACTTGTCGTGGGTACTGAGACCGCCCTGGCAGTTGGCGTTCTGGCAGAGATCCTGGATGAAGGCCTGCTGGGCCTCGTTGGCGACAAAACTCCAGATACCATGAGGCACATCCCCTGCCACATAACCGGGCAACAGGGGGTGATTGAAGTGCAGCATGACAGGCAGCAAGTGGAAAACCTGCTGCCCGTAGCGACTCATGAGATCCAGCGCTCGTTGCGTCTTGAGACGATTGAGTTCGTCGTAGCGCGCCACCAGCGTGTCGAGTTTAACCAGCAATGCCCTACCTATGGGGAAGAGAAATGACGCACCAAAACGGGGAGACGTCAAAAAAGTGTGATCATGTTAACAATGCAAACAGCAGTGGTAAACAAGCCCGCACACAATCACCGGATTATTTCTGACCCCGTTCGTAACGGTATCATCGGAAAGCAATAAAAATGACTTTTTTCAATGAGTTAAAATCAATTGTTGGCTGAATGAAAATAATTTTCAGCCCCCGTTTTTGAGCTTGGCCCCGCTTTTGCGGGCTGCGCCATGAAAGCCCCTGCAAAGGGTGGTAAGATCGTTTTCCTCTCAAAAGATGAAACAACTGATTGATATGGCAGCCCGAACCCTGAGAATTGCCACTCGAAAGAGCCCACTGGCCCTGTGGCAGGCCAATTTTGTGAAAGATCGGCTGGAGGCACTCCATCCGGATCTGCAGGTCGAACTGGTGCCCATGAGCACCCAGGGTGACAAGATCCTCGACACCCCCCTCGCCAAGGTCGGCGGCAAGGGGTTGTTCGTCAAGGAACTGGAGACTGCCATGCTGGAAGGGCGTGCCGACATCGCTGTCCACTCCATGAAAGACGTACCTGTGGAGTTCCCCGACGGACTCGGCCTGCACACCATCTGTGAGCGCGAAGACCCGCGCGATGCCTTTGTTTCCAACCATTTCAACCAGATAGACGAGCTGCCTCAAGGGGCCGTGGTCGGCACCTCCAGCCTGCGCCGTCAGTGCCAGCTGCGCGCTGCCCGCCCTGATCTCGTGATCCGCGACCTGCGGGGCAACGTCAACACCCGCCTCGCCAAGCTGGATGCCGGTGAATATGACGCCATCATCCTGGCCGCCGCCGGCCTGAAACGGCTGGAGATGGCCCATCGCATCGCCGCCTTCATCGAGCCCGAGCAGAGCCTGCCCGCCAACGGCCAGGGGGCGGTCGGCATCGAATGCCGCCTCGACGATCACGAGCTGCACGCCCTGCTGGCGCCGCTCGAACACCCCGAGACCCGCATCCGGGTGCTGACCGAGCGCGCCATGAACCGCGCCCTGCAAGGGGGCTGTCAGGTGCCTATCGGGGCCTATGCCCTGGTACAGGGAGAAGAGGTATGGCTGCGCGGCCTGGTGGGCAGCCCGGACGGTGCCCGCGTCATTCGCGACGAGATCCGCGGCCCCCTGGCAGAGGGCGAGGCACTGGGCCACACCCTGGCCCAGCGCCTGCTGGCCGCTGGCGCCGACGTCATCCTCGCCGAGGTCTACCGGGCATGAGTGCAGCACAGACCGGTTCGCGGTCATCTGCCCGGAGCGCCGCCTGATGATCCCCCTGGTGGTGCGCCCGGCCGCCCAGGCCAACCAGCTGGTGCAGATGCTGCGCCAGCTGGGTCATGCACCGCTCTGCTGTCCGTTGCTGGAAACCCGACCGGGATGCGACCTCCCTCACCTGGGTGAGATGCTGCGAGAGGCGGACCTCGTTATCGCCGTCAGCATGCATGCCGTTCATTTTGCACATTATTTTCTGTTGCAAACTGGTCAGACCTGGCCACATATTGATTACTTTGCAGTCGGCCAGGCGAGTGCGGATGCCTTTGCCGAGGCGGGCATCCAGGCCCTGTGCCCGGCCGATCCCCGCAGCGAAGGGCTGCTGGCCCTGCCGGCACTGCAAGGGGTGAGTGGCCGCCGGGTGCTGATCCTGCGCGGCAACGACGGGCGGGATCTCATCGCCCGGACGCTGGCCTCACGGGGCGCACTGGTGCACTATTGTGCCACCTACGAGCGCCACTACCCCGATCTTGACGGGGACGCATTGATCCGCCACTGGCAGGCAGCCGGGCTCGACAGCCTGCTCATTACCAGTGGCGAACTGTTGCAGCGGTTGCTGGCCCTGGTGCCCGGCCCGCAGCACCCCTGGCTTTATGACCGCCTGCTGGTGGTGCCCAGTCCCCGGGTGGCCGAGATGGCAGAAGGGGCTGGTTTTACCCGTATCGTGATTGCCCAAGGTGCATCCAACCAGGCTCTGGTGGCCGCCCTGGAACTGAGGAAGATGGAATGACTGAACAGCAAGAAGTCCAGCCGAGTGCCGCGGCCACCGTGGCCGACAACAACAAGCCCGCGCCCGGAACGACTGGGAGCAAGAAGGGCAGCTCTGGCACCGTGCTTGGCGGCATCGCCATCCTGCTGGCCCTGGGGCTGGCCGGTGGTCTCTATGTGCACGGACACCAGAACGCCGTTGCCCAGCAGGCCGAACTGGTAGCCCTCAAGCAGCAACTGGCCGACGCCATGACCAGGATTGATCAGGGCAGCAGCAAGGATGCCGAACAGATCGGTGCCCTCGGCAAGAGCCAGCAGCAGTTGCAGGAGGCGCTGGACGCCTTGCAGACCAAGGTGCTGGATCTGGACGACAAGCGCCCCAATGACTGGATGCTGGCCGAATCCGAATACCTGGTGCGCATGGCGGGCCGCAAGCTGTGGCTCGAACACGACATCGTCTCCGCCATCACATTGCTCGGCAACGCCGACGAGCGCATCAAGGCGCTCAACGACCCCAGCCTGATGCCCATTCGCAAGGCGCTGGCGGAAGACATCGCCAAGCTCAAGGGGATGCCGCGGGTCGATCGCGAAGGGTTGACCCTGAAGCTGGCCGCCCTCTCGGACCAGATCGAGCTGCTGCCCCTCTCCACCGTCAGCATGCCGGAAGCCAAGAGCGAGCCCGACCAGACCGTCAGCACCAACCCGGACGAGTGGCAGAGCAACCTGAAGAAGAACTGGGTCAAGTTCACCGAAAACTTCATCACCATCCGTCGTCGCGATGGCGCCGTGGAAGCCCTGCTCTCCCCGCAGCAGGAGATCTTCCTGCGGGAGAACCTCAAGACCAAGCTGCTGCAGGCCCAGCTCGCCGTCTATCGCGAACAGCAGTCCCTCTATGTCGACAGCCTGGAGAAGGCCCAGCGCTGGCTGACCCAGTATTTCGATGCCGACAACAGCGCCACCCAGTACATGCAGTCCGAGCTCGACAAGCTCAAAGGCGAGCAGATCCAGTTTGACTACCCGGATCAGTTCAAGACCCAGACCATGCTGGAACAGGTGCTGACCGAACGCCTGCAACGCATCCTGGCCGGTAACTGAGGAGGAGACCATGATTCGTCTGATCGTCATAGTCGCCGTGATGGTGGCGGGCCTCATCTTCGGTCCCGAAGCCTCCGGCAACAAGGGTTATGTGCTCATCTCGCTGGGCAACTACACGGTGGAATCCTCGGTCACCAGCGCGGTGATCCTGGCGGTGCTGTTCTACGGCGCCCTGCTCATCGTGGAATGGGTGCTGGCCCGCCTGTTCGGCCTGCGCCGCAAGACCCAGGGCTGGTTCGGCTCCCGCCGCCGCCGCAAGGCCAACCTGCAAACCGTCAATGCCACCCTGGCCATGGCAGAGGGGCACTACAACCAGGCCGAGAAGCTCCTCATCAAGGGCGCCGACAACAGCGACACCCCGCTACTCAACTACCTGAGCGCCGCCCGGGTGGCCCAGGCCCGGGGCGATGACGTGCGCCGGGATCACTACCTGCAGAAAGCTCAGGAAGAGAACCCCAAGGCAGAGCTGGCACTGACCCTGATCCAGACCCAGTTGCAGATTGAGCAGGGCCAGTACGACAGCGCCCTCGGTCGCCTCGAGTCCATCTATGCCCTCAACCCGCGCCACCCCATGGTGCTGGATCAGCTGCGTCAGGTGTATCTGGCCCGTGAAGACTGGGCGGCCCTCATCGATCTCACCCCTGCCCTGCGCAAGGTGGGCAAGCTGACCGCCCAGCAGGAAGAGACCCTGCTGCACCAGGCGTGGTGCGGTCGTCTGGAGGCCGCCAGCGGCTCCCTCGACACCCTGCGCACGGTCTGGCAGGGACTGCCCCGCAAACAGCGCCAGGATCCCGTGTTGCTGGCCAGTTACGGGGATCGCCTGCGCCGATTGGGGGCCGATGCCGAAGCCGCCGATCTCTGGCTGGAGGCCCTGCGCAAGGATCCCTCCCCCGAGCTGTTCGCCCGCCTGCCCAAGCTCAAACTGGACGACTACCAGCCCATGCTGACCCTGCTCAGAAAGATCCAGGATCAGCCTGGCGCCGAAGCCGCGCTGGCCCGGGTCTGCCTGCTGGCCGGCCAACTGGACGACGCCCAGCGCCTGCTGGAGCAGGAAGTGGCGAAGGCGCCGGATGCCGCCCTCTACCACGCCCTCGGCCAGGTGATGGACAAGCGCCGGCTGACCAACAAGGCCAACGAGTACTACCGCCAGGCATTGCAGCTGGCCGACGTCTGATCGGCGCATCTGCCTGAATATGGTTTGCATCTTCTCCTCCGAATAGATGGAGATCTCGATGGGACAGGGCGTAAACGAACACAACACAATTACTCTGATTTTTAAACTGGCCCTGGTCGAGCAGATTGAAGAAGGCAAGCTCACCTATAAACAGACGCAGACGCGTTATGACACTCAGGGCCGCTCTACCTGAGCTAGGTGACGGACACCTGCTCACGCAAAATAGTGGCAACTAAGAGATGAATGCCGAGTCGATGGTGATCGAGAAAACACTGAAGCAACAACGTGACCACGGAGAGCTTATTCATCATTCGGACCACCAGGTGCAGTATTGTTCGGGGTTGTATCAGTCATTGCATAAACAACACGGGGTCAAATGCTTGATGACAGATACTCATAACTGTCACCAAAATGCACTGAGATCTTGAAAAGAGAGTCACTGCTGCAAAGCCTGCAGAGGCTGGCGCAGGCGGGGAAAAGTGCGAAAGGCAGTGGATACTTATAACCTGGAGCAACCGCATCAGGCATTGAAATACAGAACCCCTGATGTGACGCATCGGGGGTTCTGAGTGCTAAAAGCTAGCTGAAAATGTGTAGACCTATCTCAGGACTAGACACCATATTCCAGATCGGACGGAGGGGATCAGTGCCCCGCCAGTTTCATCTGCTCGACCAGTACGGAGCCGGTCTTGAGGCTGGAACGCTCATCCTCATCACTGCCCACCGCCACGATATGGCTGAACATGTCGGCTAGATTGCCTGCAATGGTGATCTCCTCCACAGGATAGAGGATCTCGCCATTTTCAACCCAGAAACCGGCTGCGCCGCGGGAGTAATCACCATTGACGATGTTGACCCCCTGCCCCATCAGCTCGGTCACCAGCAGCCCGGTACCCATCTCTTTGAGCATGCCCTGGAAGTCCTGGCCGGTATTGGAAACCTGCCAGTTATGGATACCCCCGGCATGGCCCGTGGTGGTCAGGCCCAGTTTGCGGGCGGAGTAGGAGGTGAGCAGCCAGCTCATCAGCTCGCCGTTGCGGATGATGTCCATGTCGCGGGTGCGAACCCCTTCCCCGTCGAACGGGGTGCTGGCAAGTCCTCCCGGCAAGTGGGGGAACTCCTGGATGGTGAGCCACTCGGGCAGGATCTGCTTGCCCAGTTTGTCCAGCAGGAAGCTCGACTTGCGATAGAGGTTCCCCCCACTGATGGCCATCACCAGATGGCCCCACAGACCGGCAGCGGTATCGGGGTGGAACAGCACAGGGGCATGGCGGGTGCTGATCTTGCGAGCCCCCAGGCGGGAAACAGTGCGCTCCACCGCCTCGTCAGCGATGCGCTGGGGACTCCACAGCCCGTTCAGGGAGCGGCTGGAGGAGTAACCGTAGTCGCGCTGCATGTCGCCATCCTGCTCGCCGATCAGTACGCAGCTCAGGGAGTTGCGCGATGCAGCATAGCCTTTTACGAAGCCGTGGCTGTTGCCATAGACCTTGACGCCCAGGTGGCTGGAGAAACTGGCTCCGTCAGAGTGCTTGATGCGGGCATCCCGCCCCAGGGCCAGCCGCTCGCACTCGATGGCCAGCGCGATGCCACGCTGGGGATCCAGCTCGATTTGGTGGCACAGTTGCAGGTCCGGGGCATCCCAGGCCAGCAGATCCGCATCCGCAAGACCGGCGCAGTCATCGGGAGAGGTGTGGCGGGCGATCTCCATGGCCGCTTCCACGGCGGCGCGAATGGCCGGCTTGGTCAGATCCGTGGTGGAGGAGGACCCCTTGCAACCGTCGCGATAGACGGCGATGCCGAGTGCGCCATCCTTGTTGAATTCGATGCTTTCCAGCTCGCAGCCCCGGGTGTTCACCGAGAGGCCGGTCTGTTTGCTGATGGAGACTTCGGCAAGCCCGGCGCCCAGCCCTTTCGCTATCTCAAGGGCCTCGGCGACCACGGCCTCGAGATGGGATTGATCCTGGCGGATTTGATCTTGCTGGTCCATAACTCACATCTGTATGAAGGGAAGGAAAGGGGCTAAGCATATCAGACCCCTGCGCCCAGCGGGAGAAGCTGGTAACATATCCGCCAAACGTGAATGACAGGAATACAGAGACCGATGAGTCAATATCAAGACGACAACGAGTGGGAAGACTGGGGCCCCAGCAAGAGCCAGCTCAAGCGTGATGCCGAGGCATTGCAGAAGATGGGGGAAGAGATCGTCTCCCTGAGTCACAGCGAGCTGGAGAAGATCCCCCTGGATGAAGAGCTTGCCGAAGCGGTCGAGCTGGGCCGCAAGCTCAAGCCGAAGAAGGATGAGTCCTTCCGCCGCCATCTCCAGTTCATCGGCCGTCTGATGCGTAGCCGCGATGTCGCCCCCATCGAAGAGGCCCTCTCCATCATCAAGATGCGTCACTCCACCGTGAACGCCCGCCTGCACCGCCTCGAACAGTGGCGTGAGCGGCTGATCACCGAAGGCGACAGCGCCCTCAACGAGCTGATGTCCCAGTTCCACGAGCTGGATCGCCAGAAGCTGCGTCAGCTGATCCGCACCGCCAACAAGGAGCGGGAGCTGAACAAGCCGCCGGTAGCCTATCGCGAGATGTACCAGTACCTGCGCGGTGAAATTGAAGATCTGTTGTAAGTGATGACTCACGTCCACCTCATGGCGGCGTGCAGTACACAATCAAACGGGGCCGAAATGGCCCCGTTTTTTCATGCGATGTCCGCTCAGCTGCCCGCCATGCACTGGGTGTGAGTAGCGGGTTGCAGATAGGGGACCAGCAGGGGGGCCATCCCCTTGAGCACCTGTACAGGCAGCGCCGACGTGAAGCGGAACTTGTCGGACTGGCTGCCGGGTACATAGGCCGTCAGCGTGCCGAAGTGATCATCCCCGATGTAGAAGACGAACGTCGCAGTTCGGTTGCGAGCCAGTGAACTGGTCACATTGCCGTAGCGACCGACCGTCTCGATCCGGTTGTCCCCGGTCCCCGTCTTGCCCCCCAGGGCCAGGACAGTACCATCCTGCAAGGCGAAGGCCCCGGCGATGCGCCGCGCCGTCCCCCCTTCCACCACCTTGGAGAGTGCATTGCGCAAGGCGTTGGCCACCTCGGCAGGCATCACCCGTTCCCCCTGGGTGTTCGCCGGCTCAAAGACGGTGGCGAAGGGGGTCCCCTTGGCAAAGGAGAGGTGCTCGATGCGCAGGGTCGGCGCACGAATGCCGCCGTTCTGGATGATCCCCATCAGCTCGGCCAACGCAGCAGGACGATCGCCCGAGCTGCCCAGTGCGGTCGCCAGGGACGGAACCAGGTGATCGAACGGGTAGCCCAGGCGAGCCCAGCGCTGATGGATGTCGAGGAAGGCCTCAACCTCCAGCATGGTGCGGATCCGACTATCCCGGGCACTGCGATGACGGGTCTTGAACAGCCAGCTGTAGACCTCCTGACGCTCGTCACGGCTGGCGGTTACCGCATCGGTAAAGGTGGCCTTGTCAAACTCCTTGAGATAGGCAAGCAACCACAGCTCAAGTGGATGCACCCGTGCGATATAACCTTGATCCGGCAGAGAATATTTGCCAGGGCCGTAATTGGTATAGAGCTGCTCTATGCGCTTCTCGGTCAATTTCTCCCGCGGCAGGCGCTTGGCCAGGAAAGCGGCAAAGTCGGCCTGGGAGGCTTCCGGCATCAGATAGCGATGCACGGCGGCGAGACGCACCGCGCTGGGTTTGAGACCATCGAGGAAGGTATCGAGCTGCTCTTCTGCACTCTTGCCACGATATTTGCGCCAGAACCTCAGCAGATAGGTCTGGCCCTCCTTGTCGGCAAACTTGGCTAGGTACTCGGTACGGCGAGGATCCCTGTCATCTTTCAGCAACTGAGCACGATTGCCCTCCTTGTAGAGGCTGTAGCGGACGATGTCCCGCATCAGGCGCACGAAGGGGAGGTTGATGGATTCCCGCAGTGCATCGCGAATGGGCGGGATGCGGCCGTTGTCCTCCTTGCGGAAGTTGTTGAAGGTGTGCATGCCACCGCCGGTAAAGAAGCCTTCATAGGGGCTCGCGGAATACTTGCGGTCCAGCGCGGCCTCCAGCATCACCGGCAGGCTTCTGTCCTTGGCACTCATCAGATAGGCGATGGCCCAGCGGCTGATGTTGTCCTGATCGGACACTTCGATCTTTCGCAGGCTCTCCACCGGCATGTTGCCGTAGCTGTCATGCAACTCGGTGACAATCTCGAGATAGGTGGTCAGCACCCGCAACTTGGCGGTGGACCCCAGTTCAAGCTTGCTGCCTTCGTTGATGTCGAACGGCTGGTCCGTGTTGTCGGTCTGCACTCTGACCTTGACCCCTTCCGGCGTCTTCTCGAACAGGGTAAAGCTGTACTTCACATCCCCCGTCTTCTCCGGCGAGAGCAGTCGCTCACCAAACAGGCCCACCTGGGCTGCGAATGCAGGGTCTGCCAGTTGCTGCAGATACCGTGACACCTCGTTCTGCAGCGGCATATTGAGGGTGGTGTTGGCCGTCAGATCCATGCGGTCCAGATCATAAAGCTGCACTCCGAGCTGACGACTGAGACGAGTGCGAGCCACCTGCAGCCCCTTGTTGTTGTTGACTCGAGTGATGGCAGGTGCCTGCAGGAAATCGCGGAAGACCAGCTTGGCCTTGAGAGCCGACTCCATCAGGGGGGGCGTGATCATTCCCTCCTGCACGAAGAGTCGCAGATAGCTGTCTGTCAGGGTAGACAGTGCTTCTCTACCCTGCGCTAGGTAATAGGAAGGACGGCGGTGGGCGATCATCAGGGAGACAACCTGGCGCAAGGCAAGGCCCTGCTCGGCCAGGGTAGAATCCTGGTTGCGAGCGGGATCCAGCAGTCGATTCACCTCATCGACATTGGCGCCAAACCAGACCCAGAGGCCATCACCGAGACCGTGCACCTCGCCATAACCGGGCGCCGCAGAGAGCGGGACCGAGTTGAGGTAGGCCCAGGCAACCAGCTTGCGGGCCTCCAGGGTCTCGGGCCCCAGCCGATAGGCACGAACGCTGGCCGAGACCATCTGGCGGATCTTCTCGGTCGGCGAAACGGTCAGTCCATCGGGAGAATGACGATACTTCTCCACCTGGGTCGCCAGGGTGCTGCCGCCTGCGGATTGATCCTGCATATCCAGCGCCTTGCCCACCTGAGACAGCGCCGCCTTGGCAAAGCGCGGCCAGTCTACGGCCGGGTTGGCCAGCGGTTCCTTGTTGCTCAGGAGTTCACGGTTCTCGATAAACAGCAGAGACTGGATGACCAGGGGCGGTATGGCATTGAAATCCGGATAGTAATGAGTCGGATACTTGTACTGGTAGAAAGGCTCGGCACGGCAGTCATAGAGTGTCAATCCTGCCTGGACCTTCTCGGTATAAGGCACGAAGAAACCGTGGCTGGCGTAGTTGTAGAGCGCATCGGAAAAACGGACCTGTTCGCTCACCTGGTAGCCACGCTGAACGAGACGTTCCTGGATCATAGGCATCAGCACATAACCGAGTCGCTTGTCGAACGGGCCGTCGTCGGGAAAGGCAATTTGCTTGCTGGGGCCGGGTTCGATCTGATAGGTCAGGGTGGCCGCATAGCGTGAGATCTCCTGTGACTGCAGCCGGGAGGTCTTCATTTCATAACCCACCAGGGCGACCACGGCAGCCAGGCAAAGCAAGAAGATAAAACAGAACAACCAGCGCCACCAGGGTCGGCGTTTACGCTGCTGTTGCCCGTCCGTATTAGGTACGGATGAATCCTGAGATGCCACTTTATTTGAATCCGTCTGTTTTGATGCGCCCATATCAGCCCCACCATGGTTGCGCAATTTATTGTCTTTCAATCAAGCTTAGTCGTTTCAAGTCAAGGGCTTGAAATCTATTGACCGCTTTGCAGCGATGTTAACAGGGCGATTGTGAAAATGGGAGCCGATTGTTGCAACGCGGCAAGAGATCCGAGCTGCGGCATGAAAATGAAACACCGGCCAGAGGCCGGTGTTGACGAGAGCGGGGCGGTATTATTTGCTGGTGCTCATACTCTTCAGCTTGGTACTCAGCTCCTTGCGCTCCTTGGAAAGCTCGGCATTTTTAATGATATGGTCATCTACGCGCTCTTCATAATCGGTACGCATGTTGGCGATGATGGCCTGAACCTCGTCAATGCTCATACCGGGCTTGATATAGTCACTCAGGTTGTCGAGCAACAGTACCCGCTTCTGGTTGTCACGGATCTTTTTCTCGTTGTCCGCGATTTCACGCTTGAGCTTGTTCTGACGACGGGACATACGCACATATTCCAGCACATCGTTGAAGGTTGACTTGTTTACTTGTTCCATATAGGTACCACTGAGTGAAGGTGAATAAAAACAGGCGGAGAGTCCCATACCAGAAAAAGAAACCGAAACCATGGCACGGGCAAACCCGGAATGCCCCTTACTCTACCGAGTTATGATTCAGATACAACCCCAATCGCAGCGCGGGCGGCGGGTTTAGACAGAACGGATCCGACTGGGTTATTACGCGAAAAATGATGAAAACGGAGAGAGCCAACATGTGGGTTCAATGCGGACAGAGCAGCCGCAACTTTTTCCGGTACAGGCAACAAGTGAACGACGAACAGCACCATAGTGCCCGTTTGCCCTCCAGTGAGTGCTGAATTTCAGGCAATAAAAAACCCCGCTCGAGTGAGCGGGGTTTCTTGTATTGAGTGCCTGGCAGTGTCCTACTCTCGCATGGCGAATGCCACACTACCATCGGCGCTACAGCGTTTCACTTCTGAGTTCGGCATGGGGTCAGGTGGTT